>CAZRKV010000029.1:14585-15914 GCA_964600305.1 uncultured Nocardioides sp.
TCGCCGCAGGAGGAACACCCATGACCACGGACACCACCCTCGAGACCACCACCGACACCACCACCGGGACCACCGGGACCACCCGCCCCGAGCCGCAGTGGATCACCCCGCAGGTGCGGGCCGGGCTCGTCGCCGGCACCGCCACCCAGGTGCAGGTGCGGGCCGGCGCGCACGACTGGACGATCGACGAGCCGGCCGGCCTGGGCGGCACCGACCTGGGAGCCAACCCGGTCGAGCACCTGCTCGGATCGCTCGGCGCCTGCCAGGTGATCACCTTCCAGGTCTGGGCCGAGAAGCTGGGCCTGACCCTCGACGCGGTCGACGTCGACCTGAGCGGGGACATCGACCTGCGCGGCTTCTTCGGGCTCGACCCGGAGGCCCGGCCCGGCTTCGACCAGGTCCGCGCCGAGGTGCGGCTGACCGGCCCGGAGTCGAAGGAGGCCTACGACGAGCTGGTGGCCGTCGTCGAGGAGCACTGCCCGGTGCTGGACAGCATCGGCGCCCGGGTGCCGGTGAGCACGCAGGTCACGGTCGCCTGACACCCGTCGCCCGGCGCGGGGTCGCGGCCCGCCCCCAGGTCCACACCGAGGCCCAGAACAGCAGCCCGGTCACGACCAGGGCCGCGGCCACCGCCGGGTAGCCGGTCCCGTCGGCGACCCGCCCCGCCGCCAGCGGCCCGGCCAGCCCGACGAGGCCCCACCCGCTGAAGACCAGCCCGTACGCCGTCCCGAAGCCCTCGACGGGGACCGCCTCGGCGACCGCCATCGGCACCAGGACGGAGACGGCGCCGTACTGCAGGCCGAGCGCGAGCAGGGCGCCCAGGGTCGCCGCGGGGTGCCCGGCCAGGGCCAGCACGAGGGCGGCCCCGACCGCCGTCAGGGCCGTGGCGTGCAGGGCGGGCGCGTGACCGACGCGGTCGGCGACGGGGCCGACGAGCAGCCGGCCGCCGAGGTTGCCGGCGTTGAGCAGCACCACCGCCGTCACCGCCCACGCGGGCGCCCCGGCCAGGCCGCCCGCGTGCCCGAACGCCACCAGCGCCGGCGCGCTGCCCAGGGCGAACATCGCCCACGCCCCGAGGACCGGCCGCCGGTGGCCCGCCAGGACCGAGGCGCTCCCGCGGGACCGCCGCACCGTCCCGCGTGCGGGCAGCAGGACGGCGGCCACGAGCGCCGCCGCCCCGAGGAGCACCGCGAGGCCGGCGAACGTGGCGGCGCGCCCCACCTGCGCCCAGGCCAGGTCCAGGACCGGGGCGAGCACCACCGCTCCCGCGGCGTACGCGCTACCGGCCGAGCTGGCCGAGTACGCCGCCGGGCGGATCGGCCGGTTCAA
>CAZRKV010000030.1:0-10596 GCA_964600305.1 uncultured Nocardioides sp.
CCGGTGACCTCCTTGGCCGACTCGGTGCGCATCACCGCGTCGGTGGCCAGCTCCATCCGGCCGTCCGCGGCGTGGCCGTACCAGACCTCGGCGAAGCCGATGTTGTGCGTGAGCAGCACCTCGAGCTGGCCCTGCTCCTTGCAGCGGATGAAGCCGGTCTCGATCGCGGCGTCGCGGACCTTCTCACCGGCCTCGTCGATGATCCACGAGCGCGCCATGTAGTGGAAGAACGGGCGGCCGTCGTGGGTGAAGATCAGCTCCTGGCCGTACTGGAACGGCTCGATCGTCGGGTAGTCGCCGTGGCCGTTGCCGCGCCAGGTGCCGAGCAGCCAGGCGATCGGGCCGCAGTTGGGGTGCAGGTCCTGGGGGAGCTCGAAGGGCATGTCAGGCCTTGGTCATCCGGTGGGCGGCACGGAGGGCGAGGACGGCCAGGGCGAGGACGCCCCCGGCCATCGTGGCGACGAGTACGGCTTCCATGCCCGGGAGTCTATGAGGTGGTCTCGACAGGGCGGTCCCTGAGCCTGTCGAAGGGCTCGACCACGCGTGGGCGAGGGCTCGTCCGCGGGTGGGTCCGAGGGCGACTTCCGGTGCCAAGGTCGCGGCTCGGCCGCTGTCCACAGGTCGTCTAGACCCCCTTGTCATTGAATGTCTAGTGGGCCTTGACTACCCTCGATGAAACGAACGGCGGTCATCAAGAAACGCTCCACGCTCGGCCGGCACCGCGAGATCGACGAGGTCACAGCCAGGAAGTTCTTCGATCAGTTCGCCGACGTCCTGGGAAAGGGGTGGTGGCGATGAGGTACACCGTGACCGCAGAACGTGGGACCAGCGGCGTGTGGGTGCTGCAATGCGTCGAGCATCCGGGCGCGATCTCCGAAGCCCGCAGTCTGGCGTCAGCCCCGGGACTGATGCGCGAAGCCATCGCCTTCGTGGCCGGCGTAGATCCCGACGAGGTGGAGGTCGAGGTCACACCCGTGCTGCCGCAGGACGTGGCCGAGGAAGTCGCGCGCGCCCGAGACGCCGTCGCGGGCCTGGCCGAGCAGCAGCGCCGCGCGGCGGAACTGTCGCGGGCGGCTGCGAAGGACCTGATCGCCCGCGGCCTGACCGGGCGAGACGTCAGCGTCGTACTGAAGGTGAGCCCGCAGCGTGTCTCGCAGCTGATCAACAGCTGATCGGGCTCGACCACCGGGGCCGTGGTCTCGACAGGGCGGTTCCTGAGCCTGTCGAAGGGCTCGACCACCTGGTTGCAGGCTCGACCATCCGTGGTTGCGGGGTCGACCGCCCGGTGGCAGACTGACTGAGTATTCAGTCAGGGGGTCTGGACGTGGTGGACGAGACCGAGCGCGGCTCGGGGATCGAGCGGATCCGGGACGCGGCGATTGACCTCTTCGGTGAGCGCGGCTTCAGGGGCACCAGCCTCAAGGCCATCGCTGAGGAGGCCGGGGTGTCCCAGGCGCTGATCGTCCACCACTTCGGGTCCAAGGACGGGCTGCGCGCGGCCTGCACCCACCACGTCGCCGAGGAGGTCCGGGCCACCAAGAGCCGGGCGATGCGCGAGGACCCGCGGACCAACCCGTTCGAGGCGCTGCGCTGGGTCCAGAACCGGCGGTCGCTGCTGCGGTACCTCGCCCGCACCGTCTCCGAGGGCGGACCCCACCTCGACTCCCTGCTCGACGAGTTCATCGCCGACGGCGAGGAGTACATGGCCGAGGGCGTCCGGGCCGGCTGGCTCAAGCCCAGCCGGGACCCGCGCGGGCGCACGGTCCTCCTCACGCTCTGGTCGTTCGGCGCCCTCGTGCTGCACGAGCAGGTCGAGCGCCTGCTCGGGGTGGACCTGCTGGCCGAGCACCACGAGACGATCGAGACCGACCTGTCGCCGTACCTCGGTCCCGCCCTGGAGCTCTACGCCCAGGGCCTGCTGCAACCAGATGTCGCCGAGCAGCTGCTCGGCGCCTTCCCACCACGGGAGGAACCATGAACCGCACCCCCGACCCCTCCAGCACGCCGGTCATCGAGGCCAAGGACCTCGTCAAGACCTTCGGGTCCACCCGGGCGCTGGACGGGCTGGACCTGACCGTCGCCCCCGGCGAGGTCCACGGCTTCCTCGGCCCCAACGGCGCCGGGAAGTCCACCACCATCCGGATCCTGCTCGGGCTGCTGCGCGCCGACGGCGGGCACGTCGAGCTGTTCGGCGCCGACCCGTGGGACGACGCGGTCTCCCTGCACCGCCGCCTGGCCTACGTGCCCGGCGACGTGGAGCTCTGGCCAAACCTCACCGGCGGGGAGGCCGTCGACCTCTTCGCCCGGCTGCGTGGCCACCTGGACACCGCCCGCCGCGACGAGCTGTACGAGCGGTTCGACCTGGACCCGAGCAAGAAGTCGCGCACCTACTCCAAGGGCAACCGGCAGAAGGTCGCGCTGATCTCCGCGCTGGCCTCCGACGTCGACCTGCTGCTGCTCGACGAGCCGACCGCCGGCCTCGACCCGCTGATGGAGGTCGAGTTCCAGCGCACCATCCGGGAGGCCACCGCCCGGGGCACCACCGTGCTGCTCTCCAGCCACATCCTGGCCCAGGTCGAGCAGCTCGCCGACCGGCTCTCGATCATCCGGCAGGGCCGGGTCGTGGAGTCCGGGACGCTGCGCGACATGCGACACATGACCCGCACGACGGTCGTGGCCGAGACCGACCGCCCCGCGGCCGCCCTGGCCGACCTCGAGGGGGTGCACGGGTTCGGCCACGAGGACGGGCAGGTCCGGTTCGAGGTCGACGGCGACCGGGTCGACGACGTCGTACGCACCCTGGCGGGGCTGGGCGTGCGCTCCCTCGTGGCCCACCCGCCCACGCTGGAGCAGCTGCTGATGCGCCACTACGGCGACGTCCTCGAGCCCGCCTCGGGGGGTGACCGGCGATGAGGTTCACCGGCACCGGCACCCTCGTGCGCTTCATGCTGCGGCGCGACCGGGTCAAGCTGCCGGCCTGGGTCGGCGGCCTCGGGGTGTTCGTCCTCTACATCTCCACCGCGCTGCCGACCCTGGCCCCGGACGAGTCGGACCTCGCCGACACCGTCGGCCTGCTCGCCCAGCCGGTCGGGCGGATGTTCATCGGCCCGGGCCTCGGGCTGGACGACCCGACCTACGCCCGCTTCTTCGCCGCCGGCTACGGGCTGTACTTCGGGCTGATCGCCGCCCTGATGAACATCATGCTCGTCACCCGCCACACCCGGGTCGAGGAGCAGACCGGCCGCGCCGAGCTGGTCCGCGCCAACGTCACCGGCCGCGACGCACCCCTCACCGCCGCCCTGGTGGTTGCCGTCATCACGAACCTGCTGGCCGCGGTGGTCGTGGCCGGCCTCGCGGTCGCGGTCGGGTACCCGGTCGGCGGCTCGGTGCTCTTCGGCGCCGGGGTCGCGGCGACCGGTCTGGCGTTCGCCGGGATCACCGCCGTGACCGTCCAGCTCAGCGAGTACTCCCGCGGTGCGGCCGGCCTGGCCGGGGCCGTGCTCGGGATCGCGTTCCTCGTGCGCGCCGGCGGGGATGTGCCCGAGGTGGGTGGCACCGCGCTGTCGTGGTTCTCGCCGCTGGCGTGGATGCAGCAGACCGGGCCCTACGTCCTCGACCGCTGGTGGCCCCTCGCCCTGGCGGTGGCGCTGTTCGCGGTGACCGTCGTGGCGGCGTACGCGCTGCTCGGCCGGCGCGACCTGGGAGCCAGCATGATGGCCGTGCGCCCCGGCCGGTCCACCGCCGGCCCCGGCCTGGGTACGCCGTGGGGCCTCGCCGCCCGCCTCCAGCGCGGCGGCATGCTCGGGTGGGGGGTCGCGGTCGTGCTCTTCGGCGCCACCAACGGAGCCTTCGCCCAGGCGATGCTCGACGCGGCCGGGGACCTGCCCGCGGCGATGACCGAGATGTTCGGCGCCGAGGACATGCTCAACGGCTACTTCGACTTCACCGCCGTCTTCACCGGCTACCTCGCCGCGGCGTACGCCGTCTTCGCGATGCAGGGCCTGCGCGGCGAGGAGCAGCGCGGGCGTGCCGAGGCGGTCCTGGCCACCCCCACCAGCCGGACCGCGTGGTTCGGGTCGCACCTGCTGGTGGTCGCGGCGGCCGCGACCCTGATGGCGGCAGCGGCCGGGCTCGCGACCGGGGCCGCGGCCGCCGCCGTGACCGGCCGGTGGTCCCTGATCGGCGACGTCCTCGCCGCCCACGTGAACATCGTGCCCGGCGCGCTGGTCGCGCTCGGGGTGACCGCGCTGCTGCTCGGGGCCCTTCCCCGGCTGATGGCGCCCATCGGCTGGCTCCTGGTCGGGCTGATGGTGTTCATCGGCAACTTCGGGTCGCTGCTGGACCTGCCCGGCTGGGTCGTGGACCTGTCGCCGCTCAGCCACCTGGCCGCGATGCCGCTGGAGCCGTTCGACGTCGTCCCGGTGCTCGCGCTGCTGGCGGTCACGGGGGCCGGGGTGCTGCTCGGGCTGGCCTCGCTGCGGCAGCGACAGGTGAACGCCTGAGCCACGTGAGCGGTGTGTGAGCCGGTGGTGAGCACCGGGTGGTGCCGTCGGGTCGTGGGCCGACCGGCCCGCGACCGACCGCCCGAGGAGGACCCATGCCCGACCGCCACGCCCGCGCCGGGCCCGACCGGCGGGCCCGGACCGCCGTGCTCGTCCTGGCGACCCTCGTCACCGGCCTGCTCGCCGCCACGATGGTGGCGGCGCCGCGAGCCGGGGCCCTGGTGCCCGCTGCACCCCCGCCCGAGCTCGACGGCTTCACCCTGGCCCCCGATGCCGGAGGCGGGTGAGGCCGGTGCGGTGTCCGCGCGGCGGCGTACCGCCGTAGGCTCGGGGCCATGAACCGGCTGCGGATCAAGGTGACCTGCGGGGTCGAGGCCCCCGAGCGGTGCAACCAGGCCTTCACCGTGGCGGCCACGGCCATCGCGGCTGGCGCCGACGTGGGGCTCTGGCTGACCGGGGAGGCCGCATGGTTCGCCCTGCCGGGGAAGGCCGAGGAGTTCGACCTCCCCCTGGCCACGCCGCTGGCGGAGCTGCGCGACTCCGTGATCGCCGGTGGCCGGCTGACCGTGTGCACCCAGTGCGCCGAGCGGCGCGGGATCACCACCCAGGACGTCCTCCCGGACGTGTGGATCGCCGGATCGGCGGCCTTCACCGAGGAGATCCTTGCGCCCGACACCCAGGCACTGGTCTACTGACCCGCGCACCCGTCTACGCGACCGTCCTGGTCGACCCGGCCGTGCTGCTCAGTCTCGGGGAAACGCGCGGAGCTTCCGGCAGCGGGCTCAGAGAAGCCGTAGAGTCGTGCGTGGCCGCGGGACGCATGCGCACCAAGATCCAGCACACACTCGGGGCAGTGCTCTTCGCCGTTGGCGCGATGATGCTCGCTCTCCTTCCTACTTCCGCGATGGCCCAGTACGAGGCCGACGTCGAGACCGAGACCAGCGTCAGCGTCGACTCCCAGGTCACCCAGGGCGGCAGCCTGAACGTCAATGTCAACGTCGGGTCCGACGTCGACGACGCGCTCCCGCCGACCGGTTCCGTCGACATCTTCGTCAACGGCAACCTCGTCGAGACCGTCCAGCTCGAGGACGGCCAGGCCAACTTCGCCCTGGACACCTCCGGCTTCCCGGTCGGTGAGCACACCCTCACCGCGGTCTACTCCGGGGACGACATCTACGCCGGCTCCTCGGGCAGCGCGACCTTCGAGGTCGTCGCGGGCTCCCAGGGCGGCACCGCCACGGACGGCGACGACCGGGCCCCGACCACCGGCACCACCGGCGGCACCACGGGCGGTGGCGACCAGGTCGTGACCGGCGCCACCGGTGAGGACGTCCTCCCGGGCGTCGGTGGCGTGGACGCCTGGCTGATCGGCGCGGCCGCGCTGCTCATCTTCGGCGGTGGCGCGCTGCTGCTGGTTCGCCGGCGCACCGGCCTCGCCTGAGAGGTAGCCACACCGGCCCGCACGGGCCACTGATCGACACGAAGCTCCCGGTCCCTGATGGGGCCGGGAGCTTCGTCGTGCGTGGGGTGGCTCCGATGCACGGCGCTATCCCACTCAACCGACTTTTATAGCACTCGTATGAGTGGTATGGTGCCTCACTTGGAGGTGGTTGCGGGTGGACTTGTCCAGCCCCATCAGTTCGGTCATCCCGAGTGCGCACGGAGCCGTACTCGCGGTGCTTGCGCGAGCCGGCGAGCCGTTGTCTGGTCGCAAGGTGGCTGAGCTCACCGACGGCAAAGTCGGACAGTGGCGCACCAACGAGGTCCTCCGCGCACTGGCCGAGGCAGGCGTCGTCCTCCGCGAGGACCGGCCACCCGCCAAGTTCTATCGATTGAACCGGGAACACGTCGCTGCTGACGGCATCGTGGTCCTGGCCGAGCAGTGGGCGCTGCTCCTCCGGCGGATCCAGGACGTACTCGACACCTGGGACCCCGCACCGGTGTCCGCGTGCCTGTTCGGCTCCGCCGCCCGCGGCGAAGCCGGCCCCGGAAGCGACATCGACCTGCTCCTGGTCCCGCCGCCGGATCTCGGCGAGACCGAGGCCGCTGAACGGGCCTGGCAACAGGAGGTCGATCAGCTGAGCGAACAGGTTCGGGTGTGGTCGGGCAATACCTGCGAAGTGCTCGAGCTCACCGAGTCCGAGCTCGCCGAGTCGGCGGCGCGGGAAGACCGGCTGGTGCGTGACCTGCGCGACGACGCCATCGCGCTCCACGGCCAGGACGTGAGGACCCTGTTGCGTCCGGCACTGCCCCGATGACCGCGCTCGCAGAGGCCCGGGCTCACCTGTCGAAGGCGCGCGAGTTCCTGGAGGCGGGCCGGTTCGGCAACGACCTGCACTTGTTCAACGCGGCCACCTCCGACGCGGTGATTGCGGGCATCAACGCCAAGGACGCCATCTGCTTGCGGCTGACCGGAACGACCCGGAAAGCGGACGGACACCAGGAGGCGGTCGCCGAGCTGCGATCCTCAGGCCCTGCGGGCAAGGAGCTCTCGTCGACTCTCGGCCGGCTGCTGAGGATGAAGACGAAGTCGCAATATCAGTCAGCTTCCATGGCCGCGGCGGATGCCGCAAAGGCGCTCCAGTGGGCAGAGCGGCTCGTGCAGGGGGCGGGGAAGGTCGTCTCGTCGCGCTGAGCACGACAGTGAGTGGCGCCTACCGCCTCGGGCGCCTGCGGGGCCGGTGTGGCGCCGTACCGGGGGTGAGCCTGGTGGCGCCCGGACGTCATGCACCTGCCGGGCGACTGCGCTCGAGGCGCATGACGTCGCACAGGGGCGTCATACGGAGGCGATGCCATGGCGTCCGGAACGTATGACGTCCGCCCGTGTGCCGGAGGGCCGACTCGGCGGTGCCGGAGGGCCGACTCGGCGCGGGGCATGGAGATTCGTCGTGCCCGGCCGGCTCCGGGCCCCCATACTAGGCCCGGTCGAGGTGGACGTGCCTGCCCTCGTCGCCCCGGTGCTCCAGCTCGAGGCCCTCGCTGTGCGCGACCAGCCCCTCGTAGTCCACGGCCGCGCCCCGCAGCAGCATCTCGATCGCGCGCCCGGCGTCCTCGTCGCTCATGTGGCGACCGAAGAGGGCCCGGTAGTGGACCAGGGCCGCGACCAGGTCCAGCAGCTGCTCCCGGTCGGTGCCGGCGCGCAGGTCCCCGTGGGCGATCGCGCGGTCCAGGATCCGGCCGACCGCGACGCGGGCGGGCTCGACGATGGTGGCGAGATACTCCTCGCGCAGCCGCTCGTCCGGGGCGCACTCGGTGTAGAGCGCGCTGAGCACCTCGGGCCGGATGGTGCGGTAGGCCGCGAGGAAGATGTTGAACCCCTCCCCCAGGTCGCACAGCGTGCAGCCGGTGTCCGGCGGCGTGGGCACGTCCAGCCGGGAGGCGATGGCGGCCAGCGCGAGCGGGGCTCGCCCGGCCCAGCGGCGGTAGATCGCCGGTCGCGAGGTCCCGGCACGACGGGCAACCTCCTCCAGGGAGAGGGCGGGGTAGCCCGCCTCCTCCAGCACCGCGAGCGTCGCGTCCAGGACCGCCCGGTCGATCTGGGGATCCCGCGGGCGCCCGGTGGCCCGGCCGGGGGCTGGGGTGGACCGGTCCGACATGGCGCCGAGTGTACGGCGGGCGCGCTCCCCCAGCAGCGCGGATCCGAGGGGGTGGACCACGCTCGACCATTTTGTTACGTTCCGTATCGGAATGTTGCGTGACTCACTCCCGAGGAGGTCACTTGATGAGCCTTCCGACCACCGGCCAGACCGCCCCGCCACGGGCCACCCGCCGCGAGTGGGTCGGCCTGGCCCTGCTGGTGCTGCCGATGCTGATGACCGCCACCGACATCACGGTGATGTTCTTCGCGCTCCCCACGATCAGTGCGGCGCTCGACCCGACCGCGACCCAGGCGCTGTGGATCGTGCACGCCTACGGCTTCCTCATCGCCGGGCTGCTGGTCACGATGGGCCGGCTCGGGGACCGGGTCGGCCCGCGGCGGTTGCTGCTGATCGGGTCGGCCGCGTTCGCCGTACTCTCCGTGGTGGCGGCCTTCGCCCCCACCGCCGAGGTGCTGATCGCGGCCCGCGCCCTGATGGGCGTGGCCGGGGCGACCCTGATGCCGTCGCTGTTCTCGCTGCTGCGGCTGATGTTCCGCGACGACGGCCAGCGGCGGGTCGCGATCGCCGTGCTGTTCAGCACCTTCTCGGTCGGCGGGGCGATCGGCCCGCTGCTGGGTGGGGTGCTGCTGGAGCTGTTCTGGTGGGGGTCAGTCTTCCTCATCAACGTCGGCCCGATGCTCCTGCTGCTGGCGCTGGGTCCCGCGCTGCTGCCCGAGCGCCCCACCGGCGAACCGGCCCGCCTCGACCTCCCGAGCGTGTTGCTCTCGATGGCCGGGATGCTGGCCGTGGTCTACGGGCTGCAGGAGCTCGCCGCCGGCCAGGAGGAGGCGTCCGGGGGTGACGGGTCGCACCTCGTGCTCGTCGCCGGCGGCGTGGCCGTCTTGGCGCTCTTCACCCGCCGCCAGCGCCGGCTGCGGGATCCCCTGCTCGACCTGGACCTGCTCACCCACCGGGTGGCCGCCACCGCCCTCGCGGCGCTGCTGGTGGTGGCGGTCGCGACCGTAGGCATCTTCTACCTCTTCACCCAGCACCTGCAGTGGGTCGAGGGCCTCACCCCGCTGCGGGCCGGCCTGTGGACCCTGCCCTACGTGCTGCTCAACATCGCCGGGGCCCTGGTGGCCCCGGGCGTGGCCGCACGGACCGGGTCCGCTTCCGCGATCGCGCTCGGGCTGGGGCTGGCCACCGTCGGCGCCGGCACCGCCGCCCTGGCCCCCACGCTCGGGGCGCCGCTGCCGGTGCTGGTGGGCCTGCTCGCCCTCATCGGCTTCGGCCAGGGCGGAGCAATGGCCCTGATCAGCGACCTGATCATCTCCGGCGCGCCCGAGGAGCAGGCCGGGTCGGCCGCAGCCACCCAGGAGGTCGCCGGCGAGCTCGGCGCCGCCCTCGGGATCGCGGCCGGCGGCGCCCTCGGGGTCCTCGCCTACCGCCTCTCCCTCACCGGCCGGCTGCCGGACGGCGTACCCGAGGCCACGGCGCGGGAGGCCCGGTCGAGCATCCACGACGGCGTCGCCGCGGCCCAGGGCTCACCGGAGCTGCTGGCGGCCGTCCGGGAGGCCACCACGCACGGGTTCCAGGCGTTCGCGGGTCTCGGCACCGGGTTGATGCTCGCCTCCGCGCTGCTGGTGGCCGGGGTCCTGGTGCGGGGCCGTGGGGCCGACTCGGCCGTGCCGTAGGGCCGACTCGGCGGGGTCAGGAGCAGGGGTCCTGCTCGACGGTGCCGAGGCTGGAGCCGCGGGCCGTGGGCGTCGTACGCAGCCGGGGGCGCCACTCTGGCGAGGAGCGGTGTCGACGACGTAGGAGAGCGTGACCTCCTGGCCCGGCTCGAGCAGCACCGTCCGGGTGACGACGGGGTGGCCCAGGTGCTCCTGCAGGTTTGGCGAGCCGCGCTCGCCGTCGAGGGTGGGATCGTGGATCGTGCCGCCGGCGGTGCCGTACCCGAGCACGTTGACGAGCAGGTCCCCCGGCTCCCCGACCTTCGGTGCCTGCCCCAGCAGGGTGGGTGGGAGGCTCGCGGCATCCTCCGGGACGTCCGAGCGCATCGTGGTGGTGATCCGCAGCCGCTGGCCGCCGTTGGGGTAGCACTCCTCGCGCTCCACGTCGGTGGAGCTGGTGACGTAGTAGTCCAGCTTGGTCGCCGTCGCGTCGTTGAAGAACACCCCGACCTGCGGACGCCAGCCGGGCTCGCGGGTGATCCGGCCCGCCGCCGTACCCTCCTCGATCGCAGCCTGCTCCTCCTCGTCGGCGAACCACACCAGGACCCGCTGCTCCCGAGCGGCGTCGAACAACCCGCTGGCCGCCTTGGCCGGGTCGCCCTGGCCGGACATGAGGGCGTCGAAGATGACGCGGGCGGAGGCGGCGAAGTACTCGTTCTGCGCCTCGTTGTCCTCGATCTGCAGGTAGGGGTCGTTGAGCAGCATCTTGGTGATCGTCTGCGGTCCCGCCTGGCGGCCGTCCGGGAGCCGCACCTGGCCGGTGCCCGCCAGCACCTTCGACAG
>CAZRKV010000030.1:10696-15645 GCA_964600305.1 uncultured Nocardioides sp.
GTGGCGCGGAACTCGGCGTTGTTCTGGAACAGCAGCAGGTACCGCCGCGGCCCGTCCGCCCCCAGCGCCGCCGGCAGCACCTCCACCACGTCCGCGGCGTAGGTGACGGTGTCGGTCAGCTCGCGCAGGTCCCACAGCGCCGGCTGCAGCCGCTCCTGCAGCGGCCCGACCAGGTCCCCGGCGTCGATCCCGGACGCTTCCGCCTGGGCCTCGGCCATCCGCTCCGCAGCGCGGGCCGTGGGCTGCCGGGCGCTCGCGATCCGGCGTACGTCGATCCGACCGTCCTGGGGCTTGATCGCGTCGGGGTCGAGCACCTGCTGGACGGTGAACAGGTCCTCGGCCACCGGCCCGGTGAGGTCCTCGATCACCCCGACCATGGTGCGGATCGCCGCGACGTCGTCCCCGAGGTACGGCGTCCACTCGGCCGCCGCGAGGTGCGGGCCCGTCGTACCCCAGCCCGCCCGGTCGGCGTGGCTGTTCGCGGCCTCGACCCGGTCCCAGGCGGCGTCGGTGTCGCCCTCGGCGACCGCCTGCTGGGCGCGGGACACCTCGGACGCGGCCGCCCGCAGCTGCAGCCCGGCCCACGCCAGCTGGACGAGCCCGACCAGGACGACGACGGCGAGCAGGCCCAGGCCCCACCCCAGGGCGCGACGGCCGGTCAGGGCGCGATCCCCGCCTCGCTGAACGTCTCGCCGCCGTCGGTGCTCCACCAGAGCCTCTCCCTCGCCATCACCACGTACTGCCCGTCACCGTCGGCCGCGATCCCCCACGGACCCTCGGCCTCGCCCGCTGCGTCATCCGCCTCGTCGACGCAGAACGGGTCGCGCCAGGTCGAGCCGCCGTCGATGCTACGGCGCAGCGCCACCGGGCACTCCTCGGCCGACGTGCTCACCGCGACCGCGGCCGGGATGGTGGCGTAGTGGATGGCCTCGGCCCACTCCGGCCGGCCCAGCTCGCTCCACTCGTTGCCACCGGTCCAGGTGGTGAGCAGCCGGTTGTCGCGACACTGCAGGCGCACCGTCGCGTCGTCGAAGCCGAACACCTGCGCCGGGGCGCAGTCGACCTCGACCGGACCGCCCGGGCCGGCGGCCGCCTGGGCCTGTCCCGGGGGTGCCAGCGTGCTCGGGAGGGACCAGCCCGAGACCTCGGCGGCCTCCCAGGTCTGTCCGGCGTCGTCGGTGGTGGCGCCGACCAGGCTGCAGTCGGCGTCGGTGCCGGTGATCGTGGCGGAGTCGTCGTCCTAGACCGTGATCGCACGCAGCCCGGTCAGGCCCTCGACGGTGAACGAGGCCGCGTCGCCGCCCGGGGTGGCCCGATGCAGCGTGATCTCGCCCGCCCCCGGCTCGCACGGGGCCGCCGGGCCCCAGATCAGCAGGTCGCCGGACATGTCGGCCAGGGTGGCGATCGACTCGGCGGAGGGCTCGTCGCTGTCACTGCCGCCGTTGCTGTCGCTGCCCCCGTCGCCGGCCTCGGAGGCGCCAGACCCGCCGGACGGCGTACCCGATCCCTGGTCGGAGTCGGCGCCGGAGGCCTCGCTGGCGGGCGGGGCGTCGCCCCGGCCGTTCTGGACGGCGAGGTAGACCAGCACGATGTTGAGCAGCACCAGCAGAGCCAGCCCGGTGACCGCGAGGTGTCGCCTCACGCGATGGCCCTCCTGCCCACGACGTCGTGCCCCGGGCAAGGGTAGCCCCGTCCGGCCGCTCCCGTCGCGCGGCTCCCCTGTGGGCGGCGCGCGGGTGGCGCGGGGCCGCCGGGGGCTCAGTCGACGATGCTGAAGTGCTCGACCGGCCGGTCCGCGATCGCGCTGCCCTCGGAGGACGCGATGCACTCCGGACTGGTGACGTCGAACCCGGCCTCGTCGGCGGCCCGGCGCTCCGTGCGGCCCAGGAACAGCTCCACCCCGTCCCGATCCAGCTTCACCCACGGGTCCGAGCCCTCGCCGGCGTCCACGACCTCCCAGCCGGCGTCCTCGAGGGCGCCGCGGGCCCGGTCGACGCGGTCGGCCAGCGACCCGTCGCCGGCGATCCGCCCGGACGCGTCGAACCGCACGCCCCGCTCCTCCGAGCTGGTGCAGGAGTCGACCCGACCGTCGGCGTGCTCCACCGCCAGCCCCGAGCGGTCGAGGGAGTCGCGCAGCTCGAGCACCACGTCCGTGACCGCCTGCTGCTGGTCCGCGAACTGCGCCCGCGCCTCCTCCGGACTCGTGTCGCTGCAGGCGGCCGTCACGCCCAGCGCTGCGGAGAGCAGCGCGGCGGCGACCCGGCGGCGTACGACATCAGCGGGAGGCACGGGATGCATGCTAACCCCACCGGGTAATTCGCAGGCAGGCGGCCGGTGCCACGATGGGGGCCGTGCGAGCGGTGCTGCAGAGGGTCGAGTCCGCGTCCGTGACGGTCGCCGGTGAGGTGGTCGGGGAGATCACCGAACCGGGGCTGCTGGTGTACCTCGGCGTCACCCACGACGACGGCCCCGCCGAGGTCGAGTGGATGGCCCGCAAGATCCGTGACCTGCGGCTCCTGCGCGACGAGCAGTCGGTCTCCGACGTCGGGGCCCCGGTGCTGGTGGTCAGCCAGTTCACCCTGTACGGCGACGCCCGCAAGGGCCGCCGCCCCACCTGGCAGGCCGCCGCCCCCGGCTCGGTCTCCGAACCCGTGTACGACGCGGTGTGTGCCGAGCTCGAGCGCCTCGGCACGCACGTGGAGCGGGGCGTCTTCGCCGCCGACATGTCCGTCGCCTCCGTCAACGACGGCCCCGTCACCCTGCTGCTCGACCGCTGACCCGCCGAGCCGGGTACTCCGTGACGTTCGATACCTCGGAACGCTCGATCAGCAGCCCGAACGTCACGGAGTATCGGGGAGCGGGGACGCAGCAGGGCCGCACCTGACGCGCGGCCCGCTCAACCGGGCAGGATCGGGTTCACCCAGGCAATCTCGCGAAACCTCGCGAAGTCGCTGTCGGCGCTGACCATCGCCAGGCCGTGCTCGATGCAGAGCGCCGCGAGCACGGCATCGGAGACGAGGTTGGCGCGCAGGTCCAGGTCACGGATCAACCGCCCCAGGATCGCTTGATGGCTGCGGCCCGGACCGGGAGACCAGGTGACGTCGGCGTCCAACCACTCCTCCACGAACGTCCACGCCTCGCCCGGCGCCAAGGGCTCCCGCAGGGCGCGGGGATGGGTCGCGATGCGGACGAACGCCGTCAGTGACTGCCACGGCAGTCCGACTCGCCGGGTCCCGTTCAGCGCTCCCTCGAGCCACTCGCGAGCCGGCTCGTGGAAGCGGCTGTCGCTGTCGACGGCGTAGAGGAGGATGTTGGCGTCGACGAGCACTCAGCGCGCCTCCACGCCCTCGAGGTCTTCCAGGGCGGCAGCGACGTTCGAAACATCGATGCGGAGGCCCATCCGGCGCGTGCGCTGCCGGAACGGGCGCGCCTCGGGGCGCGGCAACAGACCCCGCCGGATCAGCTCGTTGACCGCCTGGCTGACGCCCCAACCATGTTCCCGGCGCAGTTGCTCGACGGCCTTGGCCGCATCGTTGTCGAGCTCGACCGTCGTACGCATGCACCGATTCTAGCATCGGCGTGCGGGCCGGTTCTCACGTTCGTGAGTGGGCAGGTGGGAGCCCGCTCAAGGCCTCTTCCTGTCGATACTCCATGACGTACGAGACCCCCGGACGCCCGATCAGCAGCCCGAACGTCACGGAGTATCCGGGTGGGGGCGCAGCGGGATCGAGTGGTCAGTCGACGGTCACCGGAAGGCGGACTCCCCCGTCACCGCCTGCCCGATCACCAGCTGGTGGATCTCGGAGGTGCCCTCGTAGGTCAGCACCGACTCAAGGTTGTTGGCGTGCCGCAGGACCGGGTGCTCCAGGGTGATGCCGGCGGCGCCGAGGATGGTCCGGCACTCCCGCGCGATCGCGATCGCCTCCCGGGTGCTGTTGAGCTTGCCGAGGCTCACCTGGCGATGGTCCAGCGTCCCGGCGTCCTTGAGCCGCCCGAGGTGCAGCGCCAGCAGCATCCCCTTGCCGAGCTCGAGCGACATGTCCGCGAGCTTGGCCTGGGTCAGCTGGTACGCCGAGAGCGGCTTGTCGAAGATGTCGCGCTCCCCGGCGTACCGGATGGTGGCGTCCAGGCAGTCACGGGCCGCACCCAGCGCCCCGAACACAATGCCGAACCGGGCCTCGTTCAGGCACGACAGCGGCCCGGACAGGCCGCGGGCCTCCGGCAGCCTCGCCGAGTCGGGGAGGCGTACGCCGTCGAGCACGAGCTCGGAGGTGACCGACGCCCGCAGCGACAGCTTGCGCTTGATCTCGGGGGCGCTGAAGCCGTCGGTGTCGGTCGGTACGACGAAGCCGCGCACCCCGTCCTCCGTCTGCGCCCACACCACCGCGACGTCGGCGATCGAACCGTTGGTGATCCACATCTTCGAGCCGTCGAGGACCCAGTCGTCGCCGTCGCGCACCGCCCGGGTGCGCATGCCGCCCGGGTTGGACCCGAAGTCGGACTCGGTGAGGCCGAAGCAGCCGATCGCCTCGCCGGCCGCCATCCGCGGCAGCCACTCCTGCTTCTGCTCCTCGGACCCGAACCGCCAGATCGCGAACATCGCCAGCGACCCCTGCACGCTCACCAGCGAGCGGATGCCGGAGTCCGCGGCCTCGAGCTCCAGGCAGGCCAGGCCGTACGCCGTCGCGCTGGCCCCGGCGCAGTCGTAGCCCTCGAGGTGCATCCCAAGCACCCCGAGCTGCCCCAGCTCGCGGGCCAGGTCACGCGCCGGTAGCCGGCCGTCCTCGAACCACTCCGCGAGGTGCGGACGCACCCGGTCCTCGAGGAACCGGCGCACGGTGTCCTGCATCGCCCGCTCCTCGGTGTCGAGGAGTCCGTCGATGCCGAAGAATCCCAGCGGGGTCTGTGGTTGCACATCGGCCATGGCGGGGTCGCTTCCTGTGGACTGC
>CAZRKV010000031.1:0-11757 GCA_964600305.1 uncultured Nocardioides sp.
TCGGCACCGTGGTGGTGCAGAACGACATCTGCAACGGCTGCGGCTACTGCGTGCCCGCCTGCCCGTACGGCGTGATCGAGCGCCGTACCGGCCCCGAGGGGGCCAAGAACGTCGACATCGCCCAGAAGTGCACGCTGTGCTACGACCGGCTGACCGACGGGCAGACCCCGGCGTGCGCCCAGGCCTGCCCGACCGAGTCGATCCAGTTCGGCGACGTCGAGGAACTGCGGGAGCGGGCCAACGAGCGCGTCGCGAAGCTGCACGAGGCCGGCGTGATGGACGCCCGCCTGTACGGCAACGACCCCGAGGACGGGGTGGGCGGGGCCGGCGCGTTCTTCCTGCTGCTCGACGAGCCGGAGGTGTACGGGCTCCCGCCCGACCCGGTCGTCCCCACCAAGGACCTGCCCGAGATGTTCAACCGGGCCGGTGCCGCAGCCCTGCTCTTCCTCGCCGGGGCCGCGCTCTCGTTCGTGAGGGGGGCCCGATGAGCACCTCGACCGACCCCGGGGGCACCCAGCTGCACGGCGGCAGTCCCGGTCGCCACCGCCGCCGCGGCGACGGCAGCGTGGTGCCGGATGCCGACTTCACCTCCTACTACGGCCGGCCGGTCGTCAAGGAGTCCCCCTGGGAGATCGACATCCCGATCTACCTGTTCTCCGGCGGGGTCGCCGCCGGGTCCGCGCTGCTCGCCGCGGGGGGCGACCTGACCGGACGGCCGGCCCTGCGCCGGGTCGGCCGACTCGCCTCGGCGGGCGCCCTGGGGGTCAGCGTGGGTGCCCTGGTCCACGACCTGGGCAAGCCCAGCCGGTTCCTCAACATGCTGCGGGTCGCCAAGCTGACCTCGCCGATGTCGGTGGGCACCTGGCTGCTGTCCCTGCACGGGACCTTCGCCGGGACGGCGACGCTGGCCGAGCTCGTCGACCTGGGCCCCCGCGGCTGGCGCCGCGGACCCCTGGCGCTGGTGTCCCGGCTGGGCCGGCCCCTCGGGGTGCTCTCCGCGCTGACCGCGCCGCCGGTGGCGGCGTACACCGCGGTGCTGCTCTCCGACACCGCGACCCCCTCGTGGTACGCCGCCTACCGCGAGCTCCCCTTCGTCTTCGTGGGGTCCGCGGCCGGCGCATCGGGGGGCCTGGCCATGCTCGCGGCCCCGGTGGCCCAGGCCGGCCCGGCGCGCGCCTTCGCCGTCGGCGGCGCAGCCCTGGAGCTGGCCGCGGAGAAGCGGATGGAGGCGTCCATGGGCGTCGCCGCCGAGCCGCTGCACCAGGGCAAGGCCGGGCGCTACCTCCGGGCCAGCAAGGTCCTCACCGCGGTCGGAGCGGCTGGTGCGCTCCTGTCGAGCCGCAGCCGTGCCCTGTCGGTGCTGTCCGGCGCCGCGCTGCTCGCCGGCTCCTGGTGCACCCGGTTCGGGATCTTCGAGGCGGGCCAGGCCTCCGCGCGCGATCCGAGATACACCGTCGTTCCCCAGCGTGAACGGCTGGCGCGTGGGGTACCAGTGCGCTACGACCGCTGACTCACTCCGGAGGAAGGATCGCCGCATGGCACAGGCGAACACCGCGTCAGGGACCAACACCCAGGAGGAACGTCCCGGCACCCAGCGCTGGATCCTCGTCGGTGCCGCGCTGCTGCTGCAGTTCTCCATCGGCGCCGTCTACGCCTGGAGCGTCTTCGGGAGCGCGCTCCGGGACGAGGAGGCCGCGCCGGACTGGGCCCTGTCCAACGTGCAGGCCTCCCTCCCGTTCACGGTCACCATCGGGATGATCTTCATCGGCACCTACACCGGGGGCCGGATCCAGGACCGCACCGGGCCCAAGCTCGTGGCCCTCACCGGTGGCGTCATCTACTCCATCGGCGTCCTGCTGGCCGGGCTCTCCAGCGGCGCCGACCAGCTCTGGCTGCTGCTGCTGGGCTACGGTGTGATCAGCGGGTTCGGGCTCGGGGTCGCCTACATCGTGCCGATCGCGATGCTGCAGAAGTGGTTCCCCGACAAGAAGGGCCTGATCACCGGCCTGGCCGTCGGAGGCTTCGGGTTCGGGGCGGTGGCCACGTCGCCGGTGGCCCAGTGGTTGATCGACCAGGACCCGAGCCAGCCCACCCGGGCGTTCCTCTGGCTGGGCGCTGCCTATCTGGTGATGTCGCTCGTCGGGGCCGCGTTCTTCAAGAATCCTCCGGAAGGCTACGTGGTTCCGGGCTACGAGACCGGCGGGGCCGACAGCGCCGACACCGCCAAGGAGTACGAGCAGGGCGAGGCGCTGCGGACCCCCCAGTGGTACCTGCTGACCGCGATCCTGACCCTGAACGTCACCGTCGGCATCGCGTTGATCTCGGTCGCGGCCGGCAGCGCCGAGGGCATCGCCGGGTACAGCGCCGCGGGCGCCGCGACCGTGGTCGGAGTGCTCGCCGTGTTCAACGGCGCGGGGCGCATCGTGTGGGCCGCCGCCTCGGACTATGTCGGCCGGATGCCCGCCTTCGCGGCGATGCTCGGCCTGTCGGGCGTCTCCCTCCTGGTGCTGCCGCACGCCGGCAACCCGGTGCTCTGGTTCGTGCTCGCCTCGGTCATCTACCTGTGCTACGGGGGCGGCTTCGGCACCATGCCGGCGACCGCCGGGGACTTCTTCGGCGTCAAGAACGCCGGCGCCATCTACGGCCTGATGCTGGTGGGGTGGAGCCTCGGCGGTGTCGTCGGCCCGATCCTCATCTCCTGGCTGATCGGGGGCGAGGCGAACTACACCCTCGGCTACACCGTGATGGGCATCATCGGCGTGGTGGCCGTGGCGCTGACCTTGATCACCAAGATCCCCCAGGACCGGCGCCAGGGCGCGGCCCGCGGCGCGTGAGACGATCTCAACGCTGCACGCGCGCCCGCACCGTGAAGACGGCCCGGGGCGGGCGCGGCGACCCGTCGCACGCGAACGGCGACCCGGTGCCGCAGCGGTAGCGGTGGGTGGCGGTCGAGACCGTCACCGTCACCCGCTGCACACCGCCCCGGCGGAGACGCACCCCCAGCTTCCGGTTCCCGTTGGCGTTCAGGCGGACGTGGCGACTGATCACCCGGCCGTTGCGGAGGTGGATCATCACGTGGGCCCCGGTGGGCTTGTTCCGCTGCCCGATGACGCCCAGGACCAGCTTCCAGCGCGGGCCCCGCATCCGGTCGTAGTTGAAGCGGAAGGCGACGGTGCGTGAACCCAGGTTGCGCACCGGCACCCGGGCCTCGGCCTGGCGCTTGGCGCGGGCGACCCACCGGTTCCGGTAGATCTTGGCCCGGGGGCCCCACTGGGCGCCCTCGTCGTAGAAGGCGGCCGGGTGCGTGTTCACGCCGGAGAAGTGGGCGTAGTTGTCGGCCAGGCCACCGCGGTTGCGCAGCACCCGGTGCAGGGCGTTGACCGAGTGCCGGCGTGGGTGGGGACCCCGGGCCTGTCGCCACACCCGCAGCGGCATCCCGGGCCCGAACTTCTCGGTGAGGAACTGGAAGAACACCCAGTTGCCGTAGTTCGCCATGGCGCCGTCGCCACGGTCCAGGGGGCGCGCCGGTCGGCGCAGCTGTCCGAAGCGGAGGAACTGACGGTTGTCGTTGACCTCGTCGGCGAACTGCTCCTCCATCCAGGTGGCGGTCGCCTCCTTCAGCCAGGCGTCCTCACGGGTGTCGTAGGAGTTCTGCAGCGCGTGGTAGAACTCGTGCGCGGCGGTCACCCGACGGTTCGCCTCCGGCGTGCCGGGGTACTCGGCGAAGTCGTCGTCCAGGACGCAGAAGGTGGGGGAGCGGTGCCGGCGCTGCTGGCCGGCGGTCGCGGCGAAGGGCTGGCAGTAGCCGTAGATCCCGTGGTCCTCGCCCCCGAGGTCCTTGATGATGACGTCGAACTGCTCGGTGCCCTCGTAGCCCGCGCCCGCCGCCGGAGCCACGCCGATGTCCGTGACCGCGGTGCCCCGGTCGGGGCGGGGCGGGAGGTAGCCGTACCGGCCGATGTGGTGGTCCCACACCTCGTTCATGACTCGCAGGGTCTGCTGGGCCTGGGCCCGGCCGTCCGGCCCGGCGTGGTCGTAGTGCACGCAGATCCGGTCGTCGCACTCGCGCTTCTCGGCGGCCGACTGCAACCCGGGGCCGGAGGAGTCGGTCTCCGGTGGCTCCAGCAGTGCCTCGGCCTCCTCGCGCTGGTCCGCGGGCAGGTCCTCCAGCGACTCGTCCAGCTCGGCCAGGGCCGTCGTGAAGTGCTTGGCCTTGCCCGGGGCCTGGCCCTCGAGGATCTCGGTGACCTCCTCGAGGGCCTCCTCGGCCGCGGCCTGTTCCGGCCCCTCCGCCCCGGGCCCCGGGGCCGGGGCAGGCGCGGGGGCGGGAGCGTCGGGTCGGGCCGAGGCGGGGGCGAGCAGGCCGAGCACCAGGAGGGCGGCCAGGGGGATCGAAGCCAGCGGGCGACGCGTCACGGTGGGAACTCCCGGGAGCACTCGGAGGAGGCGGCGGCCCTGCTGGGCCCCTTTCACTCTAGGCGCGCCCCGCCCGTCCCGCACATCCTCGGGAGGAGCGGGCTCACTCCCCGGCCGAGATCTTCTCGATCAGGGCGGTGGTGGAGATGGCGGGGGTGCGGGAGAGGTAGACCACCTCGCAGATGTCCTCGAACTCGTCGAACTTGCCCGCCCAGTCGTCCCCCATCACGAGCACGTCGGCGCCGTGCTCGACGAGGTAGTCGCGCTTGGCCTCGAGGCTCTCCTCCACGAACACCTCGTCGACGGGCTTGAGCGCGGCCACGATCGCGAGCCGCTCGGCCTGGCTGAAGACCGGGAGCCGGCCCTTCTTGCGTTCGTTGAGCGCGTCGGCGGACACGCCCACCACCAACCGGTCCCCGAGGGCGGCGGCGCGCTCGAGGACACGCAGGTGGCCGACGTGGAAGACGTCGAAGGTGCCGAAGGTCATCACCGTGCGGGCCATGGTCGGCATCCTTCCACGTCGCGCCGGGCGTGAGGGGCACCTCCCCGGGGGCCATGGGGCAGAATCTGCCCGATGGACTCCAGCATCTCCATGGTCACCCCGGACCCGGGCGCGGACGAGGAGCGCCGCCGCGGGCTGCGCCGGATGCGCACGGTGGCCGGCTCGCTGCTGGTCCTGGCGGCGGTGGTCTACGTCCTCACCCACGAGGCCGATGGGTGGCTGGGGTTCGTCAACGCCGGTGCCGAGGCGTCGATGGTCGGTGCGATCGCCGACTGGTTCGCGGTGACCGCGCTGTTCCGCCACCCGCTCGGTGTCCCGATCCCCCACACTGCCCTGGTCCCGCGCCGCAAGGACGACCTGGGACGGGGGCTGCAGGACTTCGTGGGGGAGAACTTCCTCGCCGAGGACGTGGTGCGCGAACGGATCCGGGCCGCCACGATCTCGGCCCGGGTCGGTCGGTGGCTGCAGGAGCCCGAGCACGCCCGGCGGGTGGTCGCGGAGGTCGCCGAGGTGGCGACCATCGGCCTGGGCAAGGTGCGCGACGAGCACGTGGCCGACCTCGTCGAGCACGCCCTGCTGCCGCGGCTGCGGGAGGAGCCGGTGGCGCCGCTGGCCGGCACCCTGCTCACCGAGGTGGTCCGCGACGACCTGCACCGTGGCCTGGTCGACCTGGCCCTGGAGGAGATGCACCGGTGGCTGGTGCAGCACCCGGACACCTTCACCGAGGTGCTCAGCGAGCGGGCCCCGTGGTGGGCCCCGCCCCGGCTGAACGAGGCCGTCACCGCGCGGATCCACACCGAGGCGGTGCGCTGGGTCGCCGACATCCGCGACGACCCGTACCACCACGCGCGGGAGGCGCTCGACTCGCTGCTGGCCCAGCTGGGGGAGGACCTGCTGTTCGACCCGGAGACCCAGGAGCGGGCCGAGCGGCTGAAGGAGCGCGTGCTGGGGCACCCCCAGGTGGTCTCCACCGGGATCTCGCTGTGGAACGCGTTGCGTCGGGCGCTGCTGACCTCCCTCGCCGAGCCGGAGGGCGCCGTACGCACCCGGTTGCTGGAGGAGGTGTCGGCCTTCGCCGACCGGCTCGTGACCGACCCGGAGCTCCGCCAGAAGCTGGACGGGGCCGGTGCCGATCTCGCCGTCTTCGTCGTCGGGCGCTACGGTGCCGAGCTCACCACGGTGATCACCCACACCATCGAGCGCTGGGACGGCCGGGAGGCGGCCCGCAAGATCGAGCTGCACGTGGGGCGCGACCTGCAGTTCATCCGGATCAACGGCACCATCGTCGGTGGCCTCGTCGGCGTCGTCATCCACACGGTGGCCGTGCTGCTCTGACCCGGGTGAGAGGATGGCCGAGTGATCCCCGCCGTCCCCATCGCCACCGATCGCATCCGGCTCGGGCAGTTCCTCAAGCTGGCGAACCTGATCGACTCCGGCTCGGACGCGAAGCAGGTGCTCGTGGAGGGGCTGGTCACCGTCAACGGCGAGGTCGAGACCCGGCGGGGCCGCCAGCTGGTGGCCGAGGACGTGGTGGAGCTCGCCGGCACCGCTGCGCGGGTCACCGTCGGCGGGGACGACCCCGCCGACGACCTGCCCTGGTGAGTCAGGAGACCTCGACCAGGTCCACCACGAAGATCAGGGTCTCGCCGGGCTGGATGACGCCCCCGGCGCCCCGGTCCCCGTAGGCCAGGTGCGGGGGGATGACGAGCTGCCGGCGGCCCCCGACCCGCATCCCCTGGACCCCGGTGTCCCACCCCTCGATCACCATGCCGGAGCCGAGCCGGAACTGCAGGGGCGTGCCGCGGTTGTACGACGCGTCGAACTCCTCGCCGGTCGAGTGGGCGACGCCGACGTAGTGCACCGCGACCGTGGACCCGACCCGGGCCTCCTCCCCGTCGCCCTCGGTGACGTCGGTGACGACGAGGTCGGTGGGGGGCTCCGCACCGGGGAAGTCGATCTCGGGCTTGTCCATGCGCCGCTCCTCGCCGCTCAGGTCTGGTGGACGTAGTGGTCGAGCTGGTCGCGCTCGAACTCCAGGTCGGCGATGCGGCGCTTGACCACGTCGCCGATGCTGATGATGCCAGTGACCCGCCCCTCGTCGACCACCGGCACGTGCCGGATGCGCCGCTCGGTCATCGCCTTCATCAGCTCGTCGACCGTGTCCTCCTCGGTGCAGGTGTGCACCGACGAGGTCATGATGCTCGACACGGGGTGGTCCAGCAGCGTCTCGTCGGCGGCCAGCCGGCGGACGATGTCCCGCTCGCTGACGATGCCCTCGAGCGCCTCGTCACGGCAGACGACGAGGGCGCCGACGTTGTGCTCGGCGAGCAGGCCGAGGAGCTCGCGCACGCTCGCCTCCGGGGGCACCGTGACGACGTCGCGGATGTCCTTGCCCTTGAGCACGTCCCTGATTCGCATGTGGCCTCCTGGGTCCGGACCCGGTCGGGGGAAGGCACCACGCTAGCGATCCGGCCCCGGGTTGGGTAGGTCTCAGTCCGAGTCGTGGCCGTGGCGCCGCCGCGAGCGCAGGTCGTGCACCGAACCGCCCGGGCGGGGGGCCAGGTCCGGGTCACCGGCGTCCTCGGCCGCCGTGCCCAGGAAGCCCAGGGCCGCGTCGTGGAGGTGGGTGTTGCTCGCCAGGGCGTTGCCCCCGAAGGGGCCGTCGGTCCCGGCCAGGGAGGTGAACCGGCCACCGGCCTCGCGCACGATCACGTCCAGGGCAGCCATGTCGTGCTCGGCCAGCTCCGGTTCCGTCGCGAGGTCCACCGCCCCCTCCGCGAGCAGCATGTAGGACCAGAAGTCGCCGTACGCCCGGGTGCGCCAGCAGCTGCGGGACAGCGAGAGGAAGTCCTCCAGCCGGCCGCGCTCCTCCCAGCCCGCCAGCGAGCTGTAGGAGAGCGAGGCGTCCTCGAGGCGGCGTACGTCCGACACCTGGCACTGGGTCGCCTTGAGCAGGGACTTGCCCGTCCAGGCGCCGGCTCCCGTGGTGGCCCACCACCGGCGCTGCAGCGCCGGGGCGGACACCAGCCCCACCACGACCTCCTCGTCCACGACGAGCGCGATCAGCGTGGCCCACACCGGCACCCCGCGCACGTAGTTCTTGGTCCCGTCGATGGGGTCGATGACCCAGCGCCGGCCGCCGGCGCCCTGGGTGGTGCCGCGCTCCTCGCCCACCACGGTGTCGCGTGAGCGCACCCGGGAGAGGGTGCGCCGGATGGCGTCCTCCACGGCCTGGTCGGCGTCGGTGACCGGCGTCAGGTCGGGCTTGCTCATCACGTGCAGGTCGATCGCGTTGAAGCGTGCCCGGGTGAGGGAGTCGGCGTCGTCGGCGAGCAGGTGCGCGAGCCGCAGGTCGTCGGTGTGGTCGGTCGCCATGGGGCAAGGCTAGGGCGTCGCACGCGGACCAGCGTGGAGCCATGGAGGTCAACGGGCTGCCGCCGCACGCGTTGGTGCTCCACGCCGCGGTCGTGCTGGCCCCGATGGCGGGCGTCGCGGCCCTGGGCGCGGTGGTGCTCTCCTACCTCGGCGGCGACGCCCCTGGACGCGAACCCGCAGCTGGGGCAGGTGCCCGAGGTGGCGCTGCACCAGGAGCGCGCCGAGGTGCTGCTCTGGGCGGGTGTGGTCCTCGGGTGGTCGTGCTGGCCTCGGCCGCCCCGGTCGTCTACAAACGTGCTCACCGGGGACGCCGGCGCCCGGGCGAAGTGGGGCCGAGCCGGGCTCAGTCCACCGACGTGCCCTCACGCGCGGCGAGGAGGCGGCGGAACGACTCCACCCGCTCCGGCTCGACCTCGCCGGCGGCCAGTCGCCGGTCCAGGCCGCACTCGGGCTCCTGGTCCCCGTGGGTGCAGCCGCGCGGGCAGTCGTGGGCCGCGGCACGGAGGTCGGGGAAGGCCCCGATCAGGTCGCCGGGGGCGACGTGGGCCAGCCCGAACGAGCGGATCCCCGGGGTGTCCACGATCCAGCCACCGCCGGGCAGCCGGAGCATCCGGGCTGAGGAGGACGTGTGTCGCCCCCGCCCGGTGACCGCGTTGACGTGGCCCACCTCGCGGTCGGCCTCGGGGACGAGGGCGTTGACCAGGGTCGACTTGCCCACGCCGCTGTGGCCGACCAGCACGCTGGTGCGGTCGGCCAGGTGGCGCCGTACCGGCTCGAGGTCCTCGCCGCGGCGGGTGACGACCCAGGGCACGCCCAGGGGCCGGTACCTGGCCACCAGGTCGTCGGGCGGGGCCAGGTCGGCCTTGGTCAGGCAGAGCAGGGGGTCCATGCCCGCGTCGTACGCCGCCACCAAGGCCCGGTCGATCAGGCGGGACCGCGGTGGGGGGTCCGCGAGGGCGGTCACGACCACCAGCTGGTCGGCGTTGGCGACGAGGACCCGTTCGACGGGGTCGTCGTCGTCCGCGGTGCGCCGGAGGACGGTGGTGCGGGGGGTGACCTCCACGATCCGGGCCAGGCTGCCAGGGGCGCCCGAGGTGTCGCCGACCACCCGCACCCGGTCGCCGACCACCACCCCCTTGCGCCCGAGCGGGCGGGACTTCATGGCGGTCACCACCCGGCCGTCGACCTCGAGGGTCCATCGGCCGCGGTCGACGGCCACCACGAGCCCGTCCTCGGCGTCGGGATAGGAGGGCCGGTCCTTGGTGCGCGGGCGGGTCCGGCGACGCGGACGCTCGTAGTGCTCGGGGTCGTGCTCGGTGTAGCGGTGCGCCATCAGTCCCACAGTCCCGCCCAGGCGCGGGCGAAGTCGGGGAAGGTCTTGGAGGTGGTGGCGATGTCCTCGACCAGCACGCCGTCGACCGACGAGGCGATGACCACGCCGGCGTGGGCCATCCGGTGGTCGGCGTAGGTGTGGAAGACCCCGCCGTGCAGCCGGCTGGGACGGATGTCGAGGCCGTCGTGGTGCTCCGTGACGTCGGCCCCCAGGTTGCCCAGCTCACGAGCCAGGGCCGCGAGCCGGTCGGTCTCGTGGCCGCGGATGTGGGCGATGCCGCGCAGGCGGGAGGGGGACTCGGCCAGCGCGCACAGGGCGGCCACCACGGGAGCGAGCTCACCGACCTCGTGCAGGTCGGCCTCGATCCCGGAGAGGGCCGTCGGGCCGACGACCTGGAGCCCGTCCGGCCCCCGGGTGACGGTGCAACCGAAGTCGGCGAGGAGGCGGCGCCACGCGTCACCGGCCTGGGTGGTCTCCCGGGGCCAGTCGCGCACCGTGACCCGCCCGCCCGTGGTGGCGGCCAGGGCCAGGAAGGGCCCGGCGTTGGACAGGTCCGGCTCCACCAGGTGGTCCACCGCGGCCACCGGCCCGGGGGCGACCACCCACCGGTCGGGTCGGGAGTCGTCGACCTCGACACCGTGGGTGCGCAGCATCGCGACCGTCATGTCGATGTGGGGGAGCGAGGGCAGTGGCCCTCCCTCGTGCCGCACGTCGACGCCGCGGTCGTAGCGTGCCCCGGCCAGCAGCAGCGCGGAGATGAACTGTGAGGAGGCGCTGGCGTCGATGGTCACCTCGCCTCCGACCGCCCGTCCGTGGCCGTGGACGGTGAAGGGCAGCGCTCCGCGGCCCCCGTCGTCGACCTCGATGCCGAGCCGGCGCAGCGCCGCCAGGATCGCTCCGACGGGCCGTCGGCGCATGTGCGGGTCGCCGTCGAAGGCCACCGATCCGGCCGAGAGCCCGGCGACGGGCGGGAGGAACCGCATGACCGTCCCGGCCAGGCCGCAGTCGACCCGGGCGTCCCGGTCCAGCGGTCGGGGGGTGACCTGCCAGTCGCCGTCGACGTCGACGACACCGGCCCCCATCGCCGCCAGCGCGTCGGCCATCAGCAGGGTGTCCCGGGACCGCAGCGGGCGCCGCAGCATCGAGGGGCCGTCGGCCAGGGCCGCGAGCACCAGCCCGCGGTTGGTCAACGACTTGGATCCGGGGAGGTCGACGACGGCTTCGACCGGTCGCGTGGCACGCGGAGCCGGCCAGGGGTCGGGCTCCGCCGTCCCCATGCCCGGGTCAACCGACCTTGGCGCGGGCCAGCTTCGCCTCGCGCCGGGCCGAGGTGCCCAGGTGGCCGGCCTCGCGCCGGGCGTCCCTGGCCGCACGGCGGGCGCGCCAGGCCAGGCCCGGCCGGCCCTCGGTGTCCATGGCCGCGATGAGCAGGCCGCCGAGCATCGAGACGTTCTTGAAGAAGTGGATCTTCTGGTCGGCCTTCGTCTCCGGGTTCGTCTCCTCCCAGAAGCGGTGGTGGACCGCGGTGGTCGGGACCAGGGTGCCGGCGAGCGCGAGGGCGCCCAGGCGGGGGGCCTTGCCCGTGGCCAGGGCCAGGGCTCCGGCGATCTGGACGCCGGCGTTGATGCGCACCAGCGTCTCGGTGTTCTCGGGCACGGGTACGCCGGCCTGCTGGACCGGGGGCACCATCTTGTCGGCCACGGGCTTGGCCGCCTCGGCGTGGCCCTTGGAGTTCTTCAGCGCGTTGACACCGCCGACGAGGAACATCGACGCGAGCATCGGTCGGGCGAGCAGTCGGGTGAAGGTCATGGGTCCTTCCTACCCGATACCGGCCTCCACAATCACCCTCCCGTCGAGCGTGAACACGAGTCGGACCGGCTCCCGCACCCGGACCAGCTGCAGGTCGAACGTCGGCGCCCCGACGGTGACGGGGCACCGCAACGTCTCCCCGTCGACCCGTCGGCACGGTCCCATCCGCCCCCTGACCACGTGGTCGACCCCGGACCCCGTGATCGTCACGTCCCCCGTGGCGCCACCCGTCAGGCCGCGCGCCGTCGCGGTCACCCGGTGGACCGGACCGCCGAGGGGCGTCACGGCCACCTCCAGCCCCGGTCGGGGGTCCGGCTCCGGC
>CAZRKV010000031.1:11857-15459 GCA_964600305.1 uncultured Nocardioides sp.
ACCGCCGAGGGGCGTCACGGCCACCTCCAGCCCCGGTCGGGGGTCCGGCTCCGGCTCGGGGTCGGGCTCCGGCTCGGGGTCGGGCTCTGGCTCGGGGTCGGGCTCCGGACCGGTCCGCGGGTCGCTCCCGGGCACGGGCTCCTGGTGCGGGTCCTCGCGGGGAGGCGGGTCACCCTGCGGTCCCTCGCCCGGCGCTGAGGGGGGTCCCGGACGCGGAGGGGTCGCCGGAGCGGCCCCGGGGTCGGGCGCCGGCGCCGGCCGGGGTCCGGGCTCCTCGGGTGGGGTGGGGGAGGCAGCGTCGCTGCTGCTGTCCGGGGGCCCACCCGCCGGGCCGGCCGGCGGTGACGGGTCGTCGAAGGCCTCTCCGGCCCCCTCGGCGGCCCCCTCGGCGAGGTCCTCGGGCTCCGGGACGTGCCTCCCTCCCCCCGGGGCGGCCGGGCCCTCGGCCGAGTGCTCGCCGGAGGCGCGGTGGGAGGTGGCGCCGATGGGTCGGCGGTCGCGGGACGGGGCGTCCGTGGCCTCGACGGCTGCCGGCCGCCCGTGGGCCCCGGGGTTCGACCCGCCCTCGGGTGTCAGCACGGCCCCACCGGCGACGACGGCGGTGGTGGTGACGCCAGCGACCGCCGTGGCCGCCACGTGGGCGGCGGCGTACTCGCGCACGTGGGACACCAGGGTCAGGAGCCCCCCGGCCTTGGCCGCCCCACCCGCGGCGAGGTACCCGGTGGCCGCTGCGCCGAGGATCGCCGGTGCGAGGACGCCGGCCAGGCTGGTGTTGACCTCCACGAGCTCGAGGTAGACCCCCATGCAGGGGCGGCACCCGTCGAGGTGGTCCTGGACCTTGCCGGTGTCGCGTCGGGAGAGGCCCCGGCGGACGTAGCCGCCGACGTGGTCGCGGACCCAGGCGCAGGCGGTGTCCTCGTCCGCCCGGGCGTGCATGGACAGGAAGGCCTGCCGCAGGCCCTCCCGGGCCCGGTAGGCCAGGGCCGAGACCGAGTTCGGGCTCATGCCGAGCAGCGGCGCCACCTCGGCCGGCCGCTGTCCCTCGACCTCGAGGTGCCAGAGCACGAGCTGCCACCGTTCGGGGAGGGAGGCGAAGGCCCGCGCGGCGGCGGTGCACTCGAACTGCTCGACCGGGAGGTCCCGGAAGGGGACACCCGGGTCCAGGGCCGTGAGGTCCCCGGTGGGCCGGGTGCGGGACCGCACGCGGACCTGGTCCACGTGCAGCCGACGGAGCGCCGTCAGCAGGTAGGCCCGGAAGGAGACCTCGGGGCCCCCGCCGCGCTGCAGGACCCCGAGCACCTTCGCGAAGGCGTCCGAGACCAGGTCGTCGACGTCGGCACCCGTGACCAGCTGCCGGGCGAGGCGCCGTGCCGCGTCGGCGTGGCGGGAGTACAGCTCGCCGTAGGCGTCGAGATCTCCGCCCCGTACCGCCGTGATCAGGTCGGCGTCCGCGGGACCCTCGGTGCGGGGAACGGTGGTCACGGTGGTCACCGGGCCCGCGTGATGTCGCTCACACCACGGCACCCTACGCCGACCTCGCCGTGACGTCTCCCTCTTCCGGACCCGCGCGCACGCCCGGCCCCGGAGGGCCGGGAGTGCGTAGGCTGGCCCCATGTGTGGCCGCTACGCGTCCAGCCGGCGCCCCGAGGACCTCGTGGAGGAGTTCGAGGTGGACCAGCCGATGGTCGCGGCCCCCCTCGCCGCCGACTACAACGTCGCGCCCACCGACGAGGTGTACGCCGTCCTGGAGCGCCCGCCCTCCCGGGAGTCGACCGAGGAGCCACAGCGACAGCTGAGGGTGGTGCGCTGGGGGCTGGTGCCCTCGTGGGCGGACGACCCGGCGATCGGCAGCCGGATGATCAACGCCCGCGTCGAGACCGTGGCCGAGAAGCCGGCGTACCGGAGGGCCTTCGCCGCGCGCCGTTGCCTGCTGCCGGCCGACGGCTACTACGAGTGGTACCGGACCGAGCAGGCCGGCGCCGGGGGCAAGCCGGTCAAGCAGCCGTTCTTCATCCGGCCGCGCGACGGCTCGTCCCTGGCGATGGCGGGGTTGTACGAGATCTGGCGGGACCCCGGTCGCGCGGCCGACGACCCCGACCGGTTCCGCTGGACCTGCACGGTCATCACCACCCGGGCCGAGGACGACCTGGGTCGCATCCACGACCGGATGCCGCTGAGGGTCCAGCGGGACGCCTGGGACGGGTGGCTGGACCCGCGGGCCACCGACCGGGACCAGCTCCTGGGGCTGCTGGACCCGGCCGCGCCCGGGGAGCTCGAGGCCTACCCGGTCTCCCGCGCCGTCGGCAACGTGCGCAACAACGGTCCGGAGCTGGTCGAGCCGTTGCCGCTGGAGGAGGTCGTGGGTGGTGCCGGTGAGTCCTGAGCGACGCATCGCCACGCCGTACGGCGAGGGGCGGCTGGTCACCCACCGCGCCCGCAAGCCCCTGGCCAACCTCCTGCTCAGCCACGGGGCGGGCAACGGCATCGAGGCCCGGGACCTGGTGGCGCTCGCGACCCAGCTGCCCCGCCACGGGATCACCGTGCACCGGTTCGAGCAGCCGTGGCGGGTCGCGGGTCGCAAGGTGGCCACGGCGCCCCCCACCCTGGACGCCGGCCTGGTCGCGGCGGCCGACCAGATGCGCCCCCGCACCCCCCTCGTGGTCGGGGGGCGGTCCGCGGGAGCCCGGTCCGCCGCACGGTGTGCCCGGCAGCTCGGCGCCTCCGGGTGCCTGGCGCTGGCCTTCCCGCTGCACCCGCCGGGCCGCCCCGAGCGCTCCCGGGTCGATGAGCTGCGCGGCACGGGGGTCCCGACCCTCGTCGTGCAGGGGGAGCGGGACCCGATGGGGCGACCCGAGGAGTTCCCTCCGGGGACCGACATGACGGTCGTCCCCGGGGCCGACCACGGCTTCGCGGTGCCGGCCCGCGGTCCGCTCACCGCGGGGGAGGCCATGGAGGTCCTCGTCGAGGCCACCCTGGAGTGGCTCGTCCGGGAAGCGGTCGGAGCTCGCTGAGGCGGGAATCATCCGGCGGGCCGGCGCGTTCCCCGGACGTGAGCACACTTGCCTGCGAACCCGTGCCCGACCTCGGGCTACGCTGGGCGGCGATGACTGAATCGTTGGGTGAGACCGAGGTCGGCCAGGAGACGGACGCCGAGCGCTCCGCGCGCTTCGAGCGTGACGCGCTGCCCTACTTGGACCAGCTCTACTCCGCCGCGATGCGGATGACGCGCAACCCCTCCGACGCCGAGGACCTGGTGCAGGAGACCTTCGCGAAGGCGTTCTCCTCCTTCCACCAGTTCAAGCCGGGGACGAACCTCAAGGCCTGGCTCTACCGGATCCTCACCAACACCTTCATCAACACCTATCGCAAGCGGCAGCGGCAGCCGCAGCAGTCGATGGCCGAGGACGTCGAGGACTGGCAGCTGCACCGTGCGGAGTCCCACACCTCCACCGGCCTGAAGTCGGCCGAGACCCAGGCGCTGGAGCACCTCCCGGACTCCCAGGTCAAGGACGCCCTGCAGCGGTTGCCGGAGGAGTTCCGGCTCGCGGTCTACCTCGCCGACGTCGAGGGGTTCCCCTACAAGGAGATCGCCGAGATCATGG
>CAZRKV010000032.1:0-15425 GCA_964600305.1 uncultured Nocardioides sp.
GACAAGACCGCCCCGCGGGTCACGATCACCCACCACCCCGACGTGCGCCGCTCGCTGATGACCCAGAAGGCGTACGCCGAGGCGATGCGCGCCCTCGTGCTCTACACCGCCACCTGGCAGGACCGGGTGATGATCGCCGAGCACAACGGCGAGCGTGACGAGACCGCGGAGAAGATCAACGACCTGCTGCTGCCGATCGTGAAGGGCTACGGCTCCGAGCGGTCGTGGGTGCTGCTGGGCACCGAGTCGCTGCAGACCTTCGGCGGCTCCGGCTTCCTGCAGGAGTACCCGATCGAGCAGTACGTCCGCGACGCCAAGATCGACACCCTCTACGAGGGCACCACCGCGATCCAGGGCCAGGACCTGTTCTTCCGCAAGATCGTCAAGGACCAGGCCAAGGCGCTGGGCACCCTGGCCGGCGAGATCGAGGCCTTCGCCAAGGCCGACGCGGACGCCGAGTCCGGCGGTCAGCTCAAGGAGGAGCGGGCCCTCCTCGCCCGCGCCCTGGAGGACGGCAACGCGATCGTCGCCACGATGATCGGGCAGCTGATGTCGGCCGACGAGTCCAGCGAGGGCGGCGAGGTCCGCAACATCTACAAGGTCGGGCTCAACACCACCCGCCTGCTGATGGTGCTCGGCGACATCGTCTCCTCCTGGCTGCTGCTGCGCCAGGCCGAGGTGGCCCTGACCAAGCTCGGTGGCGACCTCAAGGCCGAGGACCGCGCCTTCTACGAGGGCAAGGTCGCGGCGGCCCAGTGGTTCGCCCGCAACGTGCTGCCGCGGATCACCCCCGAGCGCCAGCTCGCGGAGAGCACGGACCTGTCGCTGATGGAGCTCGACGAGGCCGCGTTCTGACCTGAGACGCTGCCCCCCGCCGGGGCCGCCCCCACACCGGGCGGCCCCGGCGTCGTTCGGGCCCGGCTAGGATGCGACCGACCGCCCCCCGACCCCGAGGCCGCCCGTGATCGCGACCGTCTCCCTGCTCTTCGCAGCCGGGATCGCGGCCCCTGCGGTGGTCGCCCTGCTGGGCCGGCGGGCGTTCCTCGCGCTCGCCGTGGTCCCGACGGCGGGACTGGCCTGGGTGCTCGCCCAGGGCGGCGCCGTGCACGCGGGTCGGCCGGCGATCGAGTCGCTCGCCTGGGTCCCGTCGCTGGACGTGGAGCTGGACTTCCGGCTCGCCACCCTCTCGTGGGTGCTCGCCCTCGTCGTCCTCGGCATCGGGGCGCTGGTGCTCGCCTACTGCCACTGGTACTTCGACGACGACGAGCCGGGGCTGGGTCGCTTCGCCGGGGTGTTCCTCGGCTTCGTGGCCGCGATGCTCGGCCTGGTGCTGGCCGACGACCTGCTGCTGCTCTACGTCTTCTGGGAGCTGACCACGATCTTCTCCTACCTCCTGATCGGGCACGACCCGGCCAAGGCCTCCGGGCGGCACGCGGGGCTGCAGGCGCTGCTGGTCACCACCCTCGGCGGGCTGGCCATGCTCACCGGGTTCCTGCTCATCGGGCACGGTGCGGGCAGCCACCAGATCTCCGACCTCCTCGTCGACCCGCCGGCGGCGTCGACCTCGGTGGTGGTCGCCCTCGTCCTGGTGCTGGTCGGAGCACTGACCAAGTCGGCGCTGGTGCCCTTCCACTTCTGGCTGCCCGGGGCGATGGCGGCCCCCACCCCGGTGAGCGCCTACCTGCACGCGGCGTCGATGGTGAAGGCCGGCGTGTACCTCGTGGCGCTGCTCGCCCCCCTCGCCGCCACCCTCCCCGGCTGGCACCTGCTCACGATCGGCCTGGGCTCGTTGACCATGCTCGTCGGCGGGCTCCGAGCCCTGCGCCAGTACGACGTCAAGCTCCTGCTCGCCTACGGCACCGTGAGTCAGCTCGGCTTCCTCGTCGTCGTCCTGGGTGTCGGCACCCGCAGCGCGGCCCTCGCCGGGCTGGGACTGCTGCTGGCCCACGCCCTGTTCAAGGCGACGCTCTTCCTCGTCGTGGGCATCGTCGACCGGACCACCGGCACCCGCGATCTCCGGGAGCTCTCGGGGCTGTGGCGGGCACGGCCGGTGCTCGCCACCACCGCGATCGCAGCCGGCCTGTCGATGGCCGGGGTCGCACCGATGCTCGGCTTCGTGGCCAAGGAGAGCACCTTCCTGGCCCTGCTCGACGTGGCCCGATCCGGTCCGGGGGCCGGTGAGGGGACCGGGCTGCCCGGCTGGGCCGCGTGGGCCGCGGTGGCCGCGGTGGTGATGGGGTCGGCGCTCACGGTCGCCTACACCGCCCGCTTCCTGTGGGGCACCTTCGCCGACAAGCACGGCGTCGCGACCACCGGCTCGCGCCGCCCGTCGCCGGGCTTCGTCCTCGCCCCGGCCCTCCTCGCGGCCCTCGGCCTCGGGCTGGGTCTCGCCGGTCCCGCCCTCACCACGCTGCTGGCGCCGTACGCCGAGCAGTTCGCCCCGGGCCGGCACGAGCCGGAGCTCACCCTGTGGCACGGACCGGGGCTGCCGCTGCTGTTCTCGGTGCTGACCCTCGTGGTCGGCCTGCTGCTGTTCTGGCGGCGGGAGCCCCTGGCCCGACTCCAGTCGGGGGTGGCCCCGCCGGTGAGCGCCGAGCACGGCTACCGCGCCGTGATGCGCTGGACCGACCGGGCCGCGGTCGAGGTGACCGGTGTGGTCCAGCGGGGCTCGGTGGCGGCGTACCTCGCGGTCATCCTGGTCGTGCTGCTCGCCCTGCCCGGCGGTGCGCTGCTCACGGGGCGCGACCTCCCGGTGCGGTTCGTCGCCTGGGACACCCCCGCCCAGGCGGTGATCGGCCTCGTGGTCGTGCTGGCGGCGGTGATGACCACCCGGTCCCGGCGCCGGCTGCGCGCCGTCATCCTCGCCGGCGTCACCGGCTACGGCACCGCCCTGCTCTTCCTGGTGCACGGAGCGCCGGACATCGCCCTCACCCAGCTGCTCGCCGAGACCGTCACCCTCGTCGTGTTCGTGCTGGTGCTGCGCCGGCTCCCGGAGTACTTCACCGACCGGCCCCTGAGCCCGTTGCGCCACTGGCGGGCGGCGCTCGGCCTCGGGGTCGGCCTGGCGGTGGCCGGCTTCATGCTGCTGAGCACCTCGGCGCGGACCCACGACCCCGTCTCCGACGGCTTCGCCCGCACCGCCGAGAGCTTCGGCGGCGGCACGAACATCGTCAACGTGACCCTGGTCGACATCCGCGCCTGGGACACCTTCGGCGAGATCTCGGTGCTGGTCGTGGCGGCGACCGGCGTCGCGAGCCTGATCTTCATCGAGACCCGACTCTCGGGCATCCGCCGGGTCTTCGACATCCCCTACCCCGCCGCCGTCGAGAAGCTGCCGACCCGGGTCGGTCGCCGGGTCTGGCTCCCGGGGCCGCGCACCCTGGAGGCCCAGCGCCGGTCGCTGGTCTTCGAGGTCGTGACCCGGCTGGTGTTCCACACCCTCGTGGTGTTCTCGATCTACCTCCTGCTCGCCGGCCACAACCTGCCGGGGGGCGGCTTCGCCGCCGGCATGGTCACCGGGCTGGCCCTCACGGTGCGCTACCTCGTCGGGGGCAAGTACGAGCTGGACGAGGCCCTGCCCGTGGACGCCGGGATCCTGATGGGGTCGGGGCTCGTCGTCGCCGCGGCCTCGGGACTGACGCCGCTGCTCTTCGGGGGTCAGGTGCTGCAGAGCGCCATCGTCGACATCCCCCTCGGCCCGATCGGCACGCTGCACCTGGTCACCTCGGTCGGGTTCGACATCGGGGTCTACCTGGTCGTCGTGGCCCTGGTCCTCGACCTGCTGCGGACGTTCGGGTCCCACGTCGACCGCCAGATCCGGCGGGAACGTCGCAGGAGGGCCACCGCCTGATGGACACCAACCTGAGCCTGGTCCTCACCGCCTCGGCCCTCTTCGGCTGCGGCGTCTACCTGCTCCTCGAGCGCAGCCTCACCCGGGTCCTGGTCGGCCTGGTGCTGGTGAGCAACGGCGTCAACCTGATGCTGCTCTCCTCCGGTGGCCCCGCGGGCGAGCCGCCCCTGCTGGACGAGGCGGAACCGGCCGCCATGGCCGACCCGCTCCCGCAGGCCCTGGTGCTGACCGCGATCGTGATCACGCTCGCCACGGTCTCGTTCGTCCTGGCCATGGCCCACCGCAGCTGGCAGCTGCAGGGGCACGACGACGTCCAGGACGACGTGGAGGACGCGGCGATCCGACGCCGCGCCGCCGCGGACGAGTCCTCCGACTCCTACGACCTGTCCACCAGCGGCGAGGACGAGGTCTACGACGAGGAGGGCACGTGAACACGCTCGTCCCGCTGCCGGTGATCCTGCCCCTCCTCGGGGCCGGGGCCGCCCTGATGCTCTCGCGCCGGCCGCACGCCCAGCGCGCGGTCAGCGTCGCAGCGCTGACCGCGGTGGCGGGGATCGCCGGCATCCTCGCCGTGACGGCCGACCGGTCCGGCCCCCAGGTGGCCTGGATCGGCGCCTGGCCCGAGCCGCTCGGGATCTCCCTGGTCGCCGACCGGTTGTCGTCGCTGATGCTGCTGGTCTCGGCCCTGGTGACCCTCGCGGTCCTCGTCTACTCGCTCGGCCAGGGCATGACCGGGGACGAGCGCACGAAGACCCCCATCTCGATCTACCACCCCACCTTCCTCGTGCTGGTCGCCGGCGTCGCCAACGCCTTCCTGGCCGGGGACCTGTTCAACCTCTTCGTCAGCTTCGAGATGCTGCTGTTCGCCAGCTACGTGCTGCTGACCCTCGGCGGGACGAGCGCCCGGATCCGCGCCGGCACCATCTACGTGGTCGTGAACCTGGTGTCCTCGATGCTGTTCCTGGTCGCGATCGCCGCGACGTACGCCGCCACGGGCAGCCTCAACTTCGCCCAGCTCGCCACCCGGCTGCACGAGATCCCCGAGCCGGTGTCGGTCCTGGTGCAGCTGCTGCTGCTGACCACCTTCGGCATCAAGGCCGCCGTGTTCCCGCTGTCGCTGTGGCTCCCGGACAGCTACCCCACGGCGCCGGCACCGGTCACGGCCGTCTTCGCGGGCCTGCTGACCAAGGTCGGGGTCTACGCCATCCTGCGGGTGCAGACGTTGCTCTTCCCCGACAACCGGCTCACCGAGCTGCTCCTGGCCGTGGCGCTGGCGACGATGCTCATCGGCATCCTGGGCGCCGTCGCCCAGACCGACATCAAGCGGATGCTGTCCTTCACGCTGGTCAGCCACATCGGCTTCATGATCTTCGGGATCGGCGTCTCCACGGTCGCCGGCATCTCGGGGGCGGTGTTCTACGTCGCCCACCACATCACCATCCAGACCGCGCTGTTCCTCGTCGTGGGCATGATCGAGCGGCGGGCCGGGAGCACGTCGTTGCTGCGCATCGGCGGCCTGGCCCGGCTCTCCCCCCTCCTGGGGGTGCTGTTCTTCGTCCCGGCGATGAACCTCGGCGGGATCCCCCCGATGTCCGGCTTCTTCGGCAAGGTCGGCCTGATGCAGGCCGGCATCCAGGACGGCCGGGTCCTGTCCCTGGTCCTCGTGGGCGCCAGCGTCGTCACCAGCCTGCTCACCCTGTACGCCGTCGCCAAGACCTGGTCGCTGGCCTTCTGGCGGACCCCCGAGCAGGCGCACGACATGGCCGCCGAGCTCCCCGAGCCCCACGACCCGCACGCCCCGGGCACACCGCGCGGGCGGGGCGTGGTGGTGCGCCACCGGGGCCACGTCCACGTGGGGGCGGCGACCTTCGGTGCCGGTGACCTCGAGGACGCCCGCCGGGTCCACGACGAGGACTCCCCCGACCGGGACCTCCACCAGCTGCTGCGCGAGGGGGTCCTCCCGCGGCGGTTCCCGGCGACGATGGTGTCCTCGACGGTCGGGCTGGTCAGCCTGTCGCTGCTGCTCGCGGTGGCCGCCGGTCCGCTCTTCGCCTTCACCGACCGCGCCGCGGTCGACCTGCTGGACCGGACGCCGTACATCTCCGCGGTCCTGCAGGAGGACACGCGATGAGCCCGGTGACCAGGACCGGCCGGGACGGCCGCCAGCGCCCGTCGCGCTACCGGTCGCTGCAGCCGGGCATGGTCGTCTGGCTGACGCTGGTGTGGTTGCTGCTGTGGGGCGACGTCTCGGTGCTGCTCGTGCTGGGCGGGGCCCTCCTCGCGGTGGTCGTGCTGGTGGTCTTCCCGCTCCCGCCGCTGCGGCTGCAGGTGCGCGTGCGACCCGTGGCCGTGGTGCGGCTGCTGGTCCGCTTCCACCGCGACATCGTCGCGGCGAGCTGGCAGGTCATCAAGGCCACCTTCCGGAGGCGTCCGGTCACCAACGCGGTGATCGGGGTGCAGCTGCGCACCCCGTCCGACGTCGTGCTGACCGTGGTGGGCGAGATGCTCTCCCTGGTCCCGGGCAGCGTGCTGGTGGAGACGGAACGGTCCACCTACACCCTGTACCTGCACGTCTTCGACGTCGACGACCCCGACCGGGCCGAGGCGTTCCGTCGTACCGCCTGGGCCCAGGAGGAGCGGGTGGTGCGGGCCTTCGGCAAGCACCTGGACCACCTGCACCTGCCGCCCGCGGAGGCCCAGCAGCACGCCCTCGCCCGACTCGAGGAGGAGCAGTGAGACCCGCATGAGCATGGACACCGCCATGGACCTGGTCCTGGCCTTCTGCGGCGTGGTCCTGGGGATCTCCGCCAGCCTGCTGGTGGTGCGGATGACGATGGGTCCGACCACGCTGGACCGGGCGATCGCCCTCGAGGTGATCGTCTCCGTCCTGATCATGGGCATCGGCATCGAGGCGGCCGTGCACCAGCACACCACCACGCTCCCGCTGCTGTTGGTGCTCACGTCGGTCGGTTTCGTCGGCTCGGTCAGCATCGCCCGGTTCGCCCGGCACCGGGGCGGGGTCACGGGGGAGCCGTCATGACCTGGACCGCCGTGCTCGACGTCCTCGCCGCCGCCTTCCTGGTCCTCGGCTCGCTGCTGACGCTGGTGGCGGCGGTCGGCATCCTCCGCTTCCCTGACCTGCTCACCCGCATCCACTCCGCGACCAAGCCCCAGGTGCTGGGACTGATGCTGGTGGTGCTCGGCCTCGCGCTGCGGCTGCGGGACCCGGCCGCACTGGGGATCCTGCTGCTCATCGCCCTCGGCCAGCTGCTGACCTCGCCGGTCACCAGCCACATGGTGGGGCGCGCCTCGTTCCGTGCCGGGGAGGTGCGCGAGGACCTGCTCGTGGTCGACGAGCTCAGCGACCGCGACCTGGAGCACCACCGCGGGGCGCCCTGACCGGGTGGTGCCCCTGGGGCGGGACCGGGCACCGCGGGACCGGGCACCGCCTCGGACCCGTCAGTCGCTGCCGCCGAGCGGTAGCGACAACTGCGCCGTCCCGCCCGGCACCAGCCGCACGGAGATGCCCCAGTCCTGCTGGTGCATCCGGCACGCCGCGCCCTCCCCGCCGGTGCTGTCGCAGGTGGCGGCACGTGCGGCGACGTGCAGCACCCCGTCGCCGACCGCCGGGTCCAGCCGCAGGGTCCGGCGCAACCCGGTGCCGGCCCCGTCGCCCGCGCGCAGCAGGGCGGGCGGCGTGCTGCCGACCACGAGCCGGGTCGCCGGGCCGAGGCGGTCGTCGACGCGCTGCCCGGGTGGCGGGGTGAAGCCCACGACCAGGTCGAGGTCGGCGGCCACCTCGGTGACCGGGCGGTGGGTGGTGTGCGCGAGCCCCTCGGTGGTGGTGGCGGGGCCGTCGAGGGGCAGGGTCGTGAGCCGGTGGACCGCCGACTCGACCACCACCAGCCGTCCGTCCTGCACGCACGCGTCCGCGGGCTCGGCCAGTCCGGTGGCCAGGGTGCGGACCTCGCCCGTTGCCGGGTCGTGGCGGCGCACGGCGCCGTTGTAGGTGTCGCAGACGGCGACCGCCCCGTCCGGGAGGACCGCGAGACCGAGCGGGTGCTGGAGGAGCGCGTCGGCGGCCGCCCCGTCCCGGAAGCCGAAGTCGAAGAGTCCGGTGCCCACGGCGGTGTGGACCGCGGGGCCGTCCGGCCCGGAGCGGACCCACCGCAGCGAGGACGTCTCGCTGTCGACGACCCAGAGCCGGTCACCGTCCACGGCGAGGCCGGAGGGCTGGGCGAACCAGGCCTCCTCCGCCGGCCCGTCGACGAGGCCCTCGTGGCCGGTCCCGGCCGCGACCTCGACGTGCCCGGTCCCCGGGTCGAGGGTCCACAGCTGGTGCACACCGGCCATCGCGATCCACACGCGCCCCTGCCACCACGCGACGTCCCAGGGGCTGCTCACCCGCTCGGTGCCGTCGCCGGCCCGCTGCTGGGTCCCGTCGCCGGCGAGGGTGCGCACCTGCCCCGTGGCCCGGTTGAGACCCGCGACCCGGTGACCCACGGTGTCGGCGACCACGACGTCGTACCCGACCTCGGCCGCGACGTCCCCGGGCAGCAGGCACAGTCCGTTCGGCTCCCGGAAGCCGGTGGTGCGGGCGACCACGGACCCGTCGGCGGTGAGCTCGACGACCGCGTCGTGCCCGGTGTCGGCGAGCAGGAGACCGCCGTCGGGCAGCGGCACGGCCGCGGCCGGGAAGCGCAGGCCGTCCGGCCCTGGTTCGACCCCGGGCTCCGGCGCCGGCTCCCGCTCGGAGGTCTCCGCGGTGGGGACGAGGGGGCGCCCGGGCCGGAGGGTGCCGCGCTCGCGGTGCTCGGGCACCAGCTCGGCCAGCAGGGCGGCCAGGGCGTGGGCGTGCCCCTCGCCGGCGTACTGGGCGACGACGTACCCCTCGGGGTCCACCAGCACCAGCGTCGGCCAGGCCCGGGCGGTGTAGGCCTGCCAGGTGACCAGGTCGGGGTCGTCGAGCACCGGGTGGTGGACCCGGTGCCGCTCCACTGCTGCTGCCAGGGCGTCCGGATCGGCCTCGTGGACGAACTTCGGCGAGTGCACGCCCACCACGACCAGCTCCGCCGCGTACTCCCCCTCCAGCTCGCGCAGCTCCTCGATGACGTGCAGGCAGTTGATGCAGCAGAAGGTCCAGAAGTCCAGCAGGACGAACCGGCCCCGGAAGTCGGCGACGGAGTACGCCGCCCCGTCGGTGTTCAGCCAGCCGCGGCCGACCAGCTCCGGGGCGCGCACGCGGGGGCGGCCAGGCGTTCCGGCGGGGGGTCCAGCACTCACCGGGACATCGTCCCAGACCAGCACGGCCGCGGCCCCGTGGGCGGATTCCCCTAGTCTGGGGCCATGGACGACGCGGACCGGCTCAGGGGCTACGTCGACGTGTGGTGGCACGCGATCGACGACTTCACCACGTTCCTCGAGGAGGTGCCCGAGGACGACTGGGGCCGCCCCACCGACCTCGCCGGGTGGGACGTGCACGCCGTCGCGGCCCACATCGCCCACCTCGAGCACGTCCTGGCCGGGGGCCCGGAGGAGACCGTCGAGGTCCCCGAGGGCGACCACGTCCGCAGTCCGATGGGCACCTACACCGAGCAGGGCGTCATCGCGCGCCGCGACCGGACCCCCGACGAGCTGATCAACGAGATCCGCGAGTCCGCCACGCGCCGACACACCCAGCTGGTCGCGGACCCGCCGACGGACGGCTCGACGAAGCCGGAGCGGATCTTCGGTGGCGTCGGCTGGGACTGGCGGACCCTGTTGCGCAACCGCCCCCTCGACGTGTGGATGCACGAGCAGGACGTGCGGCGGGCGGTCGGACGGCCGGGCAACCTCGACTCACCGGCCGGGCAGCACACCACCGACTACCTCATCGAGAGCCTGCCGTACGTGCTCGCCAAGCGGGTCTCGGCGCCCGAGGGCACCACGGTGGTCCTGGAGGTCGAGGGCAGCGCCCCGTTCGCCGCGACCGTCGACGGCGACGGCCGCGGGCGGCCCGTCGACCCACCGGCCGAGCCGTCGGTGCGGATCCGCACCGACCGGGAGTCCTTCATCCTGCTCGCCGGGGGCCGTCGCGCCCCCGCGAGCGACGCGGTCGCGCTCGAGGGCGAGGAGGAGCTCGGCCGGCGCGTCCTCGACGCGATGGCGGTGACCCCATGAGCCACTCCGTGGGCACGAGGGACGACGCGGTGTGGGACCTCACCCGGATGCCGGACCAGTCCGGGCGCACGGTGCTGGTCACCGGCGTGACCAGCGGCATCGGCACCCACACCGCGCGCCAGCTGGCGCGTGCCGGGGCCCGAGTGGTCCTGGCCGCCCGGTCGGAGGAGAAGCTGGACGCCACCGAGGCCGAGCTGCGCCGGGAGGTGCGCGACGCCGAGACCGAGCGGTTGCTGGTCGATCTCGCCGACCTCTCCTCGGTACGCCGCGCCGCGGACGCCGCGCGGACCCTCGGCCCGATCGACGTGCTGGTCAACAACGCCGGGGTGATGGCCACCCCGCACCAGCGCACGGCCGACGGGCTCGAGCTGCAGATGGCCACCAACCACTTCGGGCCGTTCCTGCTCACGGGGCTGCTGCTCGACCAGCTGGCCGCCTCCGGGGACGGCCGGATCGTCACCGTCTCCTCGCTGATGCACCGGACCGCCCGGTCCGCGCCGCTCGGGGACCCCCGGTCCCGTGGGCGCTACCAGCGGTGGCTGGCCTACGGGCAGAGCAAGCTGGCCAACCTGCTGTTCACCTTCGAGGCCCAGCGCCGGCTCACGGCGGCCGACGTCCCCGTCGGGGCCGTGGCGGCCCACCCCGGCTTCGCCGCGACCCACCTCGCCTCGACGGGACAGGCCGGCGGGCGCCGGGTCCGGGGCCTGCAGACCTCGGTGCTCGACGGCGTGATCGGGGCGGTGGCCCAGCCCGCCGAGATGGGGGCGCTCCCGACGCTGATGGCGGCGACCGCGGACCTGCCCGGCGGCAGCTACTGCGGCCCCGGAGGGTTCCGGCAGATGCAGGGTCGTCCACGGCTGGTCGGCACCTCGGCCCTGGCCCGGGACGAGGCCGCCCAGCAGCGGCTGTGGGAGATCAGCGAGGAGACGGTGGGCCTGCACTGGCCCTGACGGAGACCGCCTCGACCTCCCCACGGCTCAGCGCCGGTCGCGGACCCGGACCAGTCCGCCGAGCGTGCCGGTGTAGAGCCCTCCGTCGGGGTGGAGGGTGAGGGCGGAGTAGTGGTTGTTGGCGAGGGCACCGATCCCGGTACGGACGCTGAAGACCTGCCGGCCGGTCCGGACGTCGAGGGCGGTGAGGTACCACGCCGCGACGCCTGACCAGCGCGCTGGCTTGGTCCAGGCGTAGAGCAGCCCGTTGGGCAGCGACACCTTGGGGACCGAGGTGGGCGCCACCGCGTCGCTGGTCCAGCGGACGTCGCACTCCCCGCCGGCCACGTCCACCCGGGCCAGTCCCCCCGCGGTCGAGGTGCCGAGCAGGGTGCTCCACGGGCCGGCGTACCCGTGGTTGTTCTCGACGACCACCCCGCGGCCGAGCCCGACCAGCGAGCTCTCGGTGGCGCTCGCCCCGGCCTCGAACACCGGCGCGCGGCAGATCTCCCGGCCGCTGGCCCGGTGCAGGAAGAGCACGTTCATCCGGGGCTCGGCGTGGTCGGCGATGGCCAGCATCCCGTCCTCGAGCAGAGTGGGCGTGGTGCCGCTGCCCCCGGTGAGCCGGCCGGGCCCGGCCTCGCCCCCGCGGGCGTACTCCTGACGCCAGGTGACGGCGGGCCGTCCCCCGCGCACGTCGAGGCGGTACGCCGCCCGGTCGCTCACCAGGAAGACCCCGCCGTCGGTGTCCACCGAGAGCGAGTTCGTGACCTGCTCCCCCAGGTCGTGGGTGCGGACCCGGCCGGTCCCGCGCACCACGAAGCCGACCAGGCCGCGGCGGGTGGCGAACCAGGTCCGCGCGCCCGGACCCGGAGCCAGGGCGACGAGGCAGTCCCCGGCCGGGACGTGCCCGGTCAGGTCGAAGGCGTCCACCTCGGCCAGCACCGGGTCACCCTCCTCGTCCTGGGTGCGCAGCACCAGCAGGCGGCGGTCGGTGGTCGCCACGACGGCGCGGTCGTGCTCGTCGAGGTAGAGGGTGGCCCCGCCGCAGGGGTCCTCCCAGGGCTGCACGCCCTCGGTGTCGGGGCGGTCGGGCAGGTCCCGGCTCGCGAGCTTGCGCATGGATTCGGGATGGATCACGTGCAGGCTGGGGCCCCGCAGGTCACCGCACAGCGCGACCAGTCGGGCCTGGCTGTCGACGGTGAGGGTGGCGCACTCCTCGATCCCGTAGGAGGCGGTGTCCACCTCGACCCGGTCCCCCAGCGGGCCCGCCCACCGGTAGGCGTCGCTGGACCAGCCGTCGTGGTGCCTCGACCCGGTGCCGTTCGAGGCCAACCCGGCGGTGTCGGGGACGTCGTACCCGGTGACCGGCTGGGGCAGCGCGGCGCGGCCGACGTACGCCGGGGCGGCCAGGCGCCCGGCCCCCGGCGGGATCGGGAGCACCCCGTCGGGCAGCAGCCGCACCAGGCCGACCACGAGCACCAGGCAGGCGACCACCGCCCCCGCGACCCGCCAGGGGCGCGCCGGCCGCAGCCACCAGCGCGCCCGCGGCACCGCCAGCAGGCCGGCGCCCGCGAGCAGCATCCACGGCCCGAACAGCCACAGGGCGACCGCCCAGGCCAGGACCGCCAGCAGCGGCCCGGGACGCACGTCGGGCCACCACCGCCGGAGGTCCAAGTCAGCGGCTCCGGCTGGAGAAGCTGGGCGTGCGGCCCCGGAACGCCGCCTGGCGGGCGATCCGGGTGTTGCGGGAGGCGAGCAGGAGGAGCTGCTCGGCACGCTCCCGCGCGAAGGTACGCCGCGCGCTCGCCGTGCGGGCCCCGTCGAAGAGCCGCTTGGCGGCGGCGAGGGCGTCGGGGGACCGCTGGAGGAGCTGGGCGGCCAGGGCCTCGGCCCCGGCGACCGGGTCGGCGTCGAGGGTGGTGACCAGGCCGAGCTCGTGGGCCTGCTCCCCGGTGAGGACCTCCGCCGTCATCGTCAGCTTCTTGGCCACGTCGAGCCCGACCAGCTCGGTGAGGCTCCGTACGCCGCTCATGTCGGGGATCAGGCCCCACCGGCCCTCCATCACCGACCACTGGGCGTCGGGGGCGCTGACCCGGAAGTCGGCGGCCAGCGCGATCTGCAGGCCGCCGCCGTAGCAGTGGCCGTGGACGGCCGCGATCACCGGCACCGGCACCCGTCGCCACGCCCAGCACGCCTCCTGGAAGGTGTTGGTGCCGCGCCAGGGCCGCGGCACGAAGGCGCGGGCGATGCCGGCCGGGGTGCGCAGCACGGTCGCGAAGTCCAGCCCGGCGCAGAAGGCGTCCCCCTCGCCGGCCACCACGACGGCGCGCAGGCTCCGGTCCCGGCGCAGGTCCCGGGCCACCGCGACCAGGTCGTCGAGGATCGGCAGGGTGAGTGCGTTCAGCTTGTCCGGGCGGTCGAGCCGCACGTGGGCGATGCCGTCCTCGACGCGGCAGGTGACGTGGCCGGAGCGCGGGTTCGGGGGCATGCCGCGATCCTAGGGCCGCCCAGCCCGTGCCGCCCGGTCAGGCGGTGCAGTCACGGGGCACGTCGAGCACCGGGACGCCACCCAGGCCGCGGCGGTAGCGCACCCGGTCGGCGTAGGAGTCCAGCACGCCGTAGAGCACGGAGCGGGCCGGCCAGGGGATCGGCTCCGCCCCGTCGCGCCAGGAGTCACCGAAGGACACCCAGGCGGGGACCCAGTCGGCCGCGTCGTCCCAGGCGCCCCGCCGGGCGGTGATCATCCGGTGGCGCACCTGGAAGGCCTGCCGGGGCCCGTCGACGCTGGTCGGCGCCGTCTCGATCGGCCACAGCCGCAGGTCCCGGGCCATCAGCTGCGCCTCGAGGTCGAGCAGCACGGCCGGGTCGACCAGGACGGTCGCCACGTTCTCGTGCGGCTCGCGGAGCATGGCGACACGGTCACCCGCGCGGTGGGTCCCGGTCAAGGGCCGGCACCCACGGCTGGGGACGCCGGTCACCGGAACTGCAGGACGCCGTCCTCGAGGTCGCTGTGCCGGATGGCGCGGAGATCGTGCAGGTAGCTCTGCCGCAGCCGCCACGGCTCCCGGTCGCCGGCCAGCGGGAGCTCGTCGAGCGCCCGCCGCACGTAGCCGGGCTGGAAGTCCATGAACGGCGCCTCACCCACGGCGGGGTCCCGACGCGGGGTGACCACGCGGGCGCCGCGCGCGTCCAGGTGCCCCAGCAGCCGCACGACGTACTCGGCCACGAGCTCGGCCTTCAGGGTCCAGGAGGCGTTGGTGTAGCCGATGGTGAACGCGAAGTTGGGCACCCCGGCGAGCATCATGGCGCGATAGGCCATGGTCTCGGGAAGCTTGACCTCGGCCCCGTCGACGAAGAGCCGCATCCCGCCGAAGACCTGCAGGTTGAGCCCGGTCGCGGTCACGACCAGGTCGGCCTCCAGCTCCCGGCCGGACGCCAGCCGGAGGCCGTGCTCGGTGAAGGTCTCGATGGTGTCGGTGACGACCTCGGCCCGCCCCCGCCGGATCGCGGTGAACAGGTCCCCGTCGGGGGCGACGCACAGCCGCTCGTCCCAGGGGTCGTAGCGCGGGTTGAAGTGGGTGTCGACGTCGAACCCCTCGGGCAGGGCGGTGCGGTTGGTGGCGCGGATCAGCCTGCGCGCGGCCCGCGGGAACCGGCGCGCCGCCCGGTAGGAGAGCGCCTGGCTGAGCACGTTCTTGGCCCGGAGCACCCGGTAGGCCACCCGTTCCGGGAGGGCCCGCTGCAGGCGCCCGGCGAGCGCGTCCTCGCCCGGCAGCGCGATCACGTACGTCGGCGAGCGCTGCAGCATCGTCACGTGGGCGGCGTCGGTCGCCATCGCCGGGACCAGGGTGATCGCGGTGGCGCCGCTGCCGATCACCACCACCCGCCGGCCGGTGTGGTCGAGGTCCGCGGGCCAGTGCTGGGGATGGACGACCTCGCCGCGGAACCGCTCGAGGCCGGGGAGCCGGGGCGCGTACCCCTGGTCGTAGTCGTAGTAGCCGCTGCAGTTGAACAGGAAACCGCAGGTCAGCTCGGTCGTGCCGTCGGGCGTGGCCACGGTCAGCCGCCAGCGCGCTGCCCCGGAGTCCCAGTCGGCGGCCACCACCTCGTGCCGGTAGCGGATCCGCCGCTCCACGTCGTACTCCCGGGCGGTCTCGCGGACGTAGTCGAGGATCGACTCCGCGTCGGCGAGCGACTTCTCGCCCAGCCAGGGCTTGAACCGGTAGCCGAGGGTGTACATGTCGGAGTCCGACCGGACCCCCGGGTAGCGGAAGAGGTCCCAGGTGCCCCCGCTCGCGGCGCGCTTCTCGAGGACGGCGTACGTCGTCCCCGGGCGGTCCGTCGCCAGGTGCGCCGCCGCGCCGATCCCGGACAGCCCCGCCCCGATGATCACGACGTCGAGGTGCTCGCTCACCTGCTCGACCCTACTGACCCCGCCGACCCGGCCCCACGGCACCGCCGAGTCGGCCCCTCGGCACCGCCGA
>CAZRKV010000033.1:0-3660 GCA_964600305.1 uncultured Nocardioides sp.
CCGCCGAGTCGGCCCCACGGCACCGCCGAGTCGGCCCCACGGCACGCTCACGCGTAGCGGTTGTGCGCGAACGCGGGCCGCTCCCGGAGCGCGTCGAGGGCCGCGAGGTCGTCGGCCCCCGGCCGCCAGGCGGCCGCCTCGACGTTGGTCGCGACCTGGTCCGGTCGCGTCGCGCCGCTGATCACGCTCGCCACGCCGGGTCGGGCGGCGAGGCCGCCGATGGCGACCGAGAGCATCGGGACGTCCCGCTCGTCGGCGAACTCCCGGAGGGCCTCGATCCGGTCCCAGTCGGCCCCCTCGAGCCGGTGGGCCTGGTTCGCCGCCGCGAGCCGGCTGCCGTCCGGGGCCGGCTCACCACGGCGGTACTTGCCGGTGAGCAGGCCGTAGGCGAGCGGGAAGTACGGCAGCAGGCCGACACCGGCGGCGGTGCAGGCGGGGAGCAGCTCGGCCTCGGCCACCCGGTTGTACAGCGAGTACTCGTTCTGGGCGGAGACGAACCGCTCGGTCCCGAGGGTGCGGGCGGTCCACTCCGCGTCGACCACCTGCCACCCGGTCAGGTTCGAGGAGCCGAGGTAGCGCACCTTGCCCTCGCGCACGAGCTCGGTGAGCGCGGCCAGCGTCTCCTCCACCGGCGTCACCCCGTCGGGGCGGTGCAGCTGGTAGAGGTCGATGTGGTCGGTGCCGAGCCGGCGCAGGCTCGCCTCGACCGCCCGGCGGATGTAGCGCCGTCCCGCGTGGGCCACCGCCGGGTCGTCGGCCCACGGCCCCATGCCGAACTTGGTGGCGACGACGACGTCCTCGCGACGAGCACCCAGCGCCCGCCCGAGCAGCTCCTCGCTGGCTCCCTCGCCGTAGGCGTCGGCGGTGTCGAAGAGAGTGATGCCGTGGTCGATCGCGGCGTCGACGACCTCCTGGGTGCGGTCGGCGTCGATCCGGGTGCCGAAGGCGTTGCACCCGAGGCCGAGCGTCGAGACCCGCAGACCACTGTGGCCGAGCTGGACGTGTCGCATGTCGGTCATGCGGTCAAACTATCCCGCGACGCCCGGCTCACCCCGGCGGCCACGAGCACGAGCAGGGAGGTGCCCACGACCAGCAGGCGGTAGTCCACGACCGCCATCGCCGCCGCGGCCGCGAAGGTCGCCGAGGACTGGGGCACGTTGATCGCCAGATTGGTCGCCGCGGCGGTGCGCCCCTGCAGCGTGGGTGGCGTCAGTCGCTGCCGCAGCGTGGTGTGGGCGACGACCGCCCAGGGCACCCCCAGTCCCACGACGACCATGCCGGCCCCCACGCCGACCGCGCTCGTGCCCGCGACCGGCACCAGCCCCGCCGCGACCATCAACAGGCCGAGGCCCAGGGTGCGTCGTTCCCCGACGCGGAGGATGAGGGTGGCGGCCGTGAGGCCGGCCAGGACGGCCCCGATCCCCTGCAGGCTGACGAACACGCCGATGAGCTCCGGGCGGACCCCGAGGCCCTGCTCCATCGCGGGGAAGACCACGGCGTTGACCAGGCCGGTGGCCCCGAACCCCAGCGCGAACGCGACGGTGAGGCGTCCCAGGGGCGGCGTACGGCGCAGGTGGCGGAATCCCGCGGTGACCTCGCGCCACCGTCCCTGGCGGTCGGCCGCGGGGGTCGGCGGCGTCTCCACCACCTCCAGTCGCACCAGCAGGGCCCCGGTCACGAGGAAGGCGCCGGCGGTCAGCGTGATCACCGGGGTCGCCCCGGCCGCGGCGTACAGACCGGCACCCAGCAGCGGGGAGAGCAGCCGCAACCCGGTGTCGACGGTGGCGAGCACACCGTTGCCCGAGGCGAGCTCGCGGTCGTCGAGCAGGTCGCGGAGCAGGCCGGACTGGGCCGCGCCGGTGAGCACGTTCATGGCGCCGTAGAGCAGCATCACGAGCAGGACCCACCCCACCTGGCTCGCGGAGTCGACCAGCAGCAGCGAGAGCACGACCGGGGCCATGACCAGGTTGGCCACCACCAGCAGTCGGCGGCGCGAGACCAGGTCCGCGACCTGACCGACCACGGGGGCCAGCAGCGTGGCCACGCCCACCACCCCGAGGGTGAGCGCGGCGGCCGCGTCGGAGCCGGTGAGCTCCTTGACCCACACGGCGGCCGTCAGGACGAGGGCGCTGTCGGCGACGTTGGTGAAGAACCAGGCGCCGGCCAGCTGGCGGAAGCCCCGGCGCCGCCAGGCCAGCGGACGCCGCCGCCAGCGGGGCGACGGTTCCGACGTCCCGGCCTGCTGCTGCGCGGTCACGACCGGTCGCCCGGCTCACCGGCCGCACCGGGAGCCGGGTTGATGGTGGCGAACAGGTGGGAGCGCCGCGCCCCGGCCGGGCGCTCCCGGGGGTCGGCCTCGCGCTCCCGGAACGGTTCGAGCAGGGCGCGGATCGCCTCGCGCAGGCCGACCAGCTCCTCGGCGGTGGCCCACAGCTCCGCCCGCAGGAGGGTGGAGGCCTCGATCCACTCGGCGGACTCGGTCGCCGCCTGGCCCAGGAAGGCCCGGAACCGCTCGACCTCGTGCAGGGCCTGCAGGCCGGCGTACTCGGTGACGGCCGACAGCGACCCGGGCGTCTCGCCCGGCGCCACGTCGAGCTCGGTGCCCGCGAGCCGCCAGGGCTTCTCTCGGCCACGCCGCTCGGCCGGCTCGACGAAGCCGTACTTCGCCAGCTGGCGGAGGTGGAAGGAGCAGCTCGCCACCGACTCCCCCACCTCCTGCGCGCACTCGGTCGCGGTGGCCTCCTCGACCCGGCGCAGGTGGTCCATCAGCTCGAGGCGGACCGGGTGGGCCAGGGCGCGGACCCGGGCGGGATCGGAGACACGGGCGTGCTTCGGGGCCGTCATGGCCCCACCCTAGGATTCTAAAGGAGTCTTTAGCAATACTCCTTCAGAGTGGACCCGGGTGCCTCATGCGTGCCGCCCGAGGACCCGCCCCGGTCGCGACCCCACCCCCGGCACGAGGCGGGGCACCCGCCGTGCGTAGTCGTCGTAACCGGCCAGGGAGGCCGCCAGGTCCCGCTCCTCGAGCCGCACGCCGAGCAGGATGTAGCCGCTGAAGAGGAGCGCGAAGAGCAGGTGGCCGGCGGTCATCCGTGGCGCTCCCCAGAACACCAGGAAGAACCCGAGCATCATCGGGTGGCGCACGACCCGGTACAGCAGCGGGGTCCGGAAGCCCATCTTCTGGTACTCCAGGCCGCGGGCATGGAGGTAGACCTGCCGCAGGCCGAACAGGTCGAAGTGGTTGATCAGGAAGGTCGAGAGGAGGACGACCACCCATCCCAGGACGTGGGTCCCCCAGAGGATCGCCGCCGCGAGTCCCTCGGTCTCCCACACCACGTGGGGGATGGGGCGCCACTGCCAGAACAGCAGCGCCAGGCCCGCGGTGGCGATCAGCACGTAGGCCGACCGCTCCAGGTGAGGAGGCACCGCACGGGCCAGGACGGCCTTCACCGCGGGGCGGGCCAGGACGCTGTGCGGCACCAGGAAGAGCAGGGCCAGCAGGACGTCGACGGCGACGGCCGTCCCCCAGGACGCCTCGGGTCCCCCGCCGTCGACGGACCGGGGTACGACGACGTCGGCCAGGAACCCGACGAAGTAGAGCAGCACGAGGAAGAAGACCCCGTACACGAGGCCCCCGAGGGCCAGGGACCCCACGGCCGA
>CAZRKV010000033.1:3760-15250 GCA_964600305.1 uncultured Nocardioides sp.
CGGCGGCGGTCCACGCCGCCCAGGGGCGGTGAGCGCACGCGGGCACCCTCAGCGCCGCTCGATGGCCCACTCCACCAGCCGGTACCCCCCGGTCAGGAGCAGCAGCACCACGCTCACGTGCAGCAGCAGCGCCATGCCGATGCCCAGGATCCACCCGGCGACCCGGAACCGCCCCCACGTGAGCCCCAGCAGCAGCGGGACCACCACCGCCCCGGCCGCCCCGAGCAGCAGCTCGCTCCACCAGTCACCCTCGAGGATCCACGGCACCTGGCCGAGCAGCGGTCCGGCGGTGGGCCCGTCGACGAGGTCCCACGTGGCGTTCCCCCCGAGCCAGGCGATCACCAGGATCGTGAGGCCCGCCGCGAGCCGGTGGCGCCAGCGGATCGCCGGGGCCCACCCGGTGCCGCGGCCGTCCAGCATCGTCCACGTGGCGACCGCCGCCCAGATCAGCCACCGGCGGGCCCGGGTGGTGCCGGCGTCGGCCATCGCGTCACGGAAGACCCGGTCGGCCTGCACCCGGTCGACGACGTGCCCCCCGGTCGAGACGTACGACGGCGGCTCGTCCTCGTCGTGCACGAGCCCGTCGTGCACCAGCGCAGCAGGGAGGTGCTCGCCGGTGCGCGGCACCAGCCACGTGAAGAGCACCGGCACCGAGGTCAGGTCGCTGCGGAACCGGCGCGGGTCGGCGGGCACCAGCAGGCCACCGAGCTCGCGGTCGGCGTACCCGATCCGTCGGGCGAGGGTGAACAGCTCACGACCCCCGTCGACGGTCCGTTCCAGCACGATGTGCGGCTCGGCCGTGGGGTCCGGCGGCTCCCCAGGCCCGCCGACCCCGGGGAGGCCCCCGTCGTGGAAGCGCCACGGCTCGGGGTGCACCAGGTCCGCCATGGGGCCACTGTGGCACGTGGGGATTGCTCAGGAGGCGAGGTCGGCCGGGTCGGTCACCGGCCGGTCGCACACCAGGTGGCGGCACACGTACGCCGCCGAGCGCCCGTCCACGAGGGTGCGCCCCTCCAGGAGCGGGATCCCCGCGTCCGCGACGCGGTCGGGGGTGACCACGAGGCTCACCGCACCCGGCGCCCGCCGCGCCCGCCTGGACAGCTCGTCCCCCGCCTCGTCGCCCGCGTGCACGACGACCACCTCGTCGGGGCCCTCGAGCATCGACTCCGCCGCCGCCAGCGCCCACCCCGCGAAGCGGGGCACCCGCTCGACCAGGGTCGCCACGGCGGACAGGGCGTGCTCGGCGGCCTCGCGGTGGTGACCGGAGCCGGTGAGGGCGGCGTACGTCGACAGCGCGTGGATCATCGCGGAGTGGCCGGACGGGCTGGCGTTGTCGGACGGGTCCCGGGGGCGGGCCACGAGCCGTTCGGCGTCGCGGGCGGTGTCGTGGAAGCCGCCGGACCCGTCCTCGGCGAACAGGTCGAGGGCGGTGTCCAGCAGCCACCCGGCGCGCTCGACCCACACCGCGTCCGCGGTGGCCTGCGCGAGCACGAGGTAGCCCTCGGCGAGGCAGGCGTAGTCCTCGAGCACCCCGACGGGAGCGCCGACCACCCCGTCCCGGGAGACCCGGCGCAACCGGTCGTCGACGACGTGCACGTTCCACAGCAGGTGGGCCGCCCGCGTGGCGGCGGCGACGTAGGGCTCCTGGCCCAGCAGCATGCCGGTGCGGGCGAGGGCCCCGATCGCCAACCCGTTCCACGCGGCGACGACCTTGTCGTCGCGCGCGGGGCGCTCCCGCAGGGAGCGGCCCTCGAGGAGCCGCTGGCGCACCGCGCGCCAGCGCTCGGCGTCGTCGGGCTCGACCGGCAGCTGCAGGGTCGAGGCGCCGCGCTCGAAGGTGCCCTCGCGGGTGACCCGGAGCAGGTCGGCGGCCCAGGCGGCGTCCTCGGGCCCGAGGGCCGCCTCGAGCTGGGTGGGGGTCCAGACGTAGAAGGTGCCCTCCTCGCCCTCGCTGTCGGCGTCGAGCGCCGAGGCGAACCCGCCCTCCGGGGTCGTCATCTCGGCGAGCAGGAAGTCGTCCGCGACGAGGGCGACCCGGCGCCCGAGATCGCGGCCGCCGGCCGTGGCCGCGGTGGCCGACCACCCGGCGTACACCCGCAGCAGGAGGGCGTTGTCGTAGAGCATCTTCTCGAAGTGCGGCACCACCCAGTGCCGGTCCACCGAGTAGCGCGCGAAGCCGCCGCCGAGCTGGTCGTGGAGGCCGCCCCGGGCCATCGCCTCCAGGGTGCGGTCGAGCATCCGCGACGCCGGATCGGCCCCGGTGCCACGGCGGGCGGCGTGGCGCAGCAAGAACTCCAGCACCATCGACGGCGGGAACTTGGGGGCGTCGCCGAACCCGGCCGCGACCTCGTCGAAGTCCCGGGCGAGGGTCTCGACCGCACCGTCCACCAGGGCCCGGTCCACCGCTCCTCCCGCGAGCGACCGCGACTGCTGCAGGTGGTCGCGCACCTGCCCGGCCACCCGGCGTACGTCGTCCCCCCGGTCCCGCCAGGCCTCGCTCAACCCCTCGAGCACCTGCCGGAAGGACGGCAGCCCGTGCCGGGGGCGGTCCGGGAAGTAGGTGCCGGCGAAGAACGGGGTGCCGTCGTGGTCGAGCACGCAGGTCATCGGCCACCCGCCCTGCCCGGTCATCGCGGTCGTGGCCTGCATGTAGACCGCGTCCACGTCGGGACGCTCCTCGCGGTCGACCTTGACGTTGACGAAGTGCGCGTTCATGTACGCCGCGGTCTCGGCGTCCTCGAAGGACTCGTGCGCCATCACGTGGCACCAGTGGCACGCGGCGTAGCCGACGCTGAGCAGCACCGGTACGTCGCGCTCCCGCGCCTCCTCGAAGACGGCAGGGCTCCATTCGCGCCAGTCGACGGGGTTGTCCGCGTGCTGGAGCAGGTAGGGGCTGGTCGCGCCCGCGAGTCGGTTGGCCATACCGGCGACCGTAACCGCCCCGGAGCTCAGGCCCGGTCGGTGAGGTCGGCCTCCTCGGCGAGGCGGGCACAGTGGGCCGAGCAGTAGAACGTCCCGTCCACCTCGGTGCCGTGGCCGATCACCCGGACCCCGCAGCGCTCGCACGTCGGTGCCATCACGTGGATCGCGCACTCGAAGCTGTCGAAGATGTGGGTCCCCCCGGCGGCCCGGACCTCGAAGCTCTTGTCGTAGTCGTTGCCGCAGACCTCGCACTGTGCCATGGCTTCCTCCCTCGTCCCGTCCGTCGTCCCGTGAGTCGTTGCCGGTGTCCGTGCAGTGCCCGGGACCGGCCCGGTCCATGCCTCCCCCTCCCGCCGGGGGGTGGCCACCGACCCGGGCCCTCGGCTAGAACGTGGACGATGACCACCTTCGGCGACCGGGCCCGACGTGCCATCGAAGGATTCACGCCCGGGTACTTCGCGCTGGTGATGGCCAGCGGGATCATCTCGGTCGGGCTGCACCTGGAGCACCTGGACTGGCCCTCCCGGGCCCTGCTGGCGGTCTGCGCCGGGGCGTACGTGCTCCAGGTCGTCCTGATGGCCTGGCGGTTCCTCGCCTTCCGCGCCGCGATCGCCGACGACTTCGCCGACCCCCGGCGCGCGTTCGGGTTCTTCACCTTCGTCGCGGGCACCAACGTCCTGGGCGTCCGCCTGGCCATGGAGGGGTGGTACGCCGCCACCGCGGCCCTGCTCGGTGTGTCCTTCCTCGTCTGGCTGGTGCTGGGGTACGTGGTGCCGTGGACGGCCGTCCTCGGGCGGGTGGAGCGGCCCACGGTGATCACCGCCAACGGCACCTGGTTCATCTGGGTGGTCGCCAGCCAGTCGGTGGCGGTCGCCGCGGCGACGATCGAGCCGCACTACGCCCTGCTGCGCCGCGAGCTGGCCCTCCTGGCGGTGGGCTCCTGGTCGGTCGGGATCTTCCTGTACGCCGCCGCGGGCATCCTGGTCGCCCTCCGGCTGATGCTCTACGAGTTCGGCCCGGAGGAGCTCACGCCGCCGTACTGGGTGTCCATGGGGGCGCTGGCGATCACCGTGCTCGCCGGGGCCCGGATCGCGGAGATGGCCGACGCGCCGATGGTCGCGGCGACCCGGGACCTGGTCGCCGGGCTCGCGGTGGTGTTCTGGGCGTTCGCCACCTGGCTGATCCCGGTCCTGGTCGCTGCCGGCTGGTGGCGCCACGTGGTACGGAGGGTGCCGCTGCGCTACGACCCCACCCTCTGGAGCATCATCTTCCCGCTCGGGATGTACGCCGTCGCCGGGATCTACCTGGGTCGGGCCGGCCAGCTCCCGGTCGTCGGGATGATCGGGCGGGTGGAGCTCTGGGTCGCCCTGGCCGCGTGGGTGGTGGTGTTCGTGGCGATGCTGCGCCACCTGCAGCGCACGCTGCTGTCAGGAGCCGGCCGGCCCGACTGACCCCGACTCGGCAGGCTCCGGCCCGACCGACGCCGACCGGGTGGGCCCGTACGGGCGGGCCGGCCACCAGATCCGGTCCCCCACCAGTGCGAAGACCGCCGGCACCACCACGGTGCGGACCAGGAAGGTGTCCAGCAGGATGCCCAGGCCGACGATGACGCCCACCTGGGTCAGGGTGATCAGGGGCAGCACCCCGAGGACGGCGAAGACCGCGGCCAGCACGATCCCGGCGCTGGTGATCACCCCGCCGGTCACCCCGACCGAGCGCACCATGCCCTCGACGGTGCCGTGCGTGGCCGCCTCCTCGCGGGCGCGCAGCACCAGGAACACCGTGTAGTCGATGCCCAGGGCGACGAGGAAGAGCACCACGTAGAGCGGCACGCTCACGTCCAGGGCCGGGAACCCGAACACGTGCTCGCTCACCCACACCCCCGCCCCGAGTGCGGCGGTGGTGCTCAGCACGTTGATGCCGATCAGCACGAACGGGGTCACCACCGCCCGCAGCACCGCCAGGAGCACCACGAGCACCACCAGCAGGATCAGCGGCACCACCACCATCAGGTCGCGCTCGGCCCCGTCCCGGGCGTCGAGGTCCTCCGCGACGCTCCCCCCGACGAGCGCGTCGGCTCCCTCCACCCGGTCGAGGGAGGAGCGCATCTCGCGGATCGCCTCGATGCTGCGGTTGGTGGCGGGGGCGGAGTCCAGGGTGGCCTGGACCTGCACCAGCCCGGTCCCCGAGGTCCCCGCGGGGCGCGCCTCGACGACGCCGTCGACGTCCGCGACGGTCGCGACGACCTGCTCGGTCCGGTCGGCGTCGGCGATCACCGTGACCGGCGAGGACGCCCCCGACGGGTAGTGCTCCGACAACGTCTCCAGCCCGTCGACCGACTCCGCCTCCACCCGGAACTGGTCGGCGGTGGACAGGCCGACGCGGACGCCCAGCAGCCCCGTGGCCAGCACCCCGAGCACCACCAGGGAGGCGACCAGCACGGTCCCGGGGCGGCGTACCACCCGGCGGGCGATGGCCAGCCAGGCGCCACCCTCCCCCTCCGCGGTCCCGGGGCGAGGCACGAACGGCCAGAACAGGCCCCGGCCGAAGAGGGAGAGCGCCGCGGGCAGCGCGAACAGCGCGAACAGCAGCGCGACCACCAGCCCGATCGCGGCGGAGACCCCCAGGGACTGGCTGTTGGGCGCCACGCTGGTCAGCAGCACCAGCAGGGCCAGGACGACGGTGAGGTTGCTCGCCAGGATCGCCTCCGCCGAGCCCCGGACCGCCGCGGCCAGCGCCTCCCGGTGCTCGGGGCGCCGACGCAGCTCCTCGCGGTAGCGCGAGACCAGCAGCAACGCGTAGTTCGTGCCGGCGCCGAAGACCAGGACGCTGGTGATGCCCGACGTGGAGCCGTCCAGCTCGGTCCCCGCCCAGGACGCCACCAGCTCGGTCAGCGAGGCCGCGGTCCGGTCGGCGAGCGCGATCACCACCAGCGGGACCAGCCACAGCACCGGTGAGCGGTAGGTGAGCACGAGGAGCACCGCGACCACGGCCGCCGTCACCAGCAGCAGCCGCAGGTTCGCCCCCTCGAACGCCGACGCCGTGTCGGCGGCGAAGGCGGCGCCACCGGTGAGCTCCACCGTGAGCCCCTCGGGTGGATCCTCGACCGCCGCCCGCAGGTCCTCGACGACCTCACCGAGGTCCAGGCCGCTCACCTCGCCGGAGACCGGGATGCTCACGATCACCGCCTCGCCGTCCTCGGACGGCACCGGCGGGCTCGGTTCGCCCTCGACCTCCTGCGCCCACCGCTCCGAGAGCGTCCCGACGTACTCGCGGTCCTGCGGGGTGAGGCCGCCGTCGCGCTCCACCACGGCGATCGCGGGCAGGACGTCCCCGTCGGGGAACTCGCGCTGCAGCTCGGCGACGCGGGCCGACTCGGCGTCGTCGGGCAGCGAGTTGGGCGCGCTCCCCGACGACTCCACCCCGGCGCCCAGCCCCATCACCACCGCGGTCAGGAGCAGGGAGGCCACCAGGGCCACCACCGCGCCGAGCCGACCGGAGACGAGGCGGCCGAGGCCATCCAGGAGCGAAGTCACGCGCCGACCTTATCGGGGCGCGGTCCCCGGCCGCGGTTGCCGCGGTGTCCTACCGTGGGTCCATGGCGACCATCGAGCTGACCGCGGAGAACTTCGAGGCGAACCTCGCCGAGCACGACATCCTCTTCGTCGACTTCTGGGCGAGCTGGTGCGGACCGTGCCGACAGTTCGCACCGACCTACGAGGCGGCCTCGGAGGCCAACCCCGACATCGGGTTCGGTTCCGTCGACACCGAGTCGCAGGAGGAGCTCTCCGCGGCCGCCCAGATCACCTCGATCCCGACCCTGATGGCCTTCCGGGACGGCATCCTCGTCTTCGCCCAGCCCGGGGCCCTGCCGCCCCAGGCCCTCGACCAGGTGATCTCGGGCGTGCGCAACCTGGACATGGACGACGTGCGTCGACAGGTCGCCGAGCAGGAGCAGGAAGCCGCCGGGGAGCAGTGAGGAAGGGGACGGGCGTGGACGCGGAGGACTGGGACGAGCGGTACGCCGCCACCGACGTGGTCTGGTCGATCGAGCCGAACCGGTTCGTCGCGCAGGAGGTCGCCCACCTGCCGCCGGGTCGCGCCGTCGACCTGGCCGCCGGGGAGGGGCGCAACGCGATCTGGCTGGCCTCGCGGGGCTGGGAGGTCACGGCGGTCGACTTCTCCGGCGTGGGGATCGACAAGGGACGGGAGCTGGCCGGTGACGTCGAGGTGGACTGGGTCGTCGGCGACGTCCTCGAGTGGGAGCCCGACGCACCGTACGACCTCGCGCTGCTGATCTACCTCCAGGTGCCGGCCCCCCAGCGCCGCGAGGCGGTACGCCGCGCGCACGCCGCCCTGGCCCCCGGCGGCACGCTGCTCGTGGTCGCCCACGACACCACCAACCTGACCGAGGGCGTCGGTGGCCCGCAGGACGCGTCGGTGCTGATGACCGCCGAGGACGTGCTCGCCGATCTCGAGGGGCTCCCCCACGAGGTGGTGCGGGCCGAGCGGGTCGAGCGGCCCGTGACCGTCCAGGAGGAGCACCGCGGCGAGGTGGACCGGGTGGCGCTGGACTGCCTGGTCCGCGTCGTGCGCCGGTAGTCGCGGACCGGGGGTCGACTACCGGTCCTCGTCCTCCTCCACCGGCCCGTAGACGCCGGCGTCGCGGGCGTTCCGCGTCTTGCGCAGCTGCCGGGTCAGGCTCCAGGCGAGCACCGCGACGGCCGCCGCGAGCAGCAGGAAGACCGCGAAGGCGGTCCAGCCGGCCTTGACGTCCTCGGCCTCCGGGGTCTCCCCCGCGAGCGTGACCAGGAGCGCGGAGGCGTGGAGCAACGAGGCGGTCATGCCCTCATCCTCTCAGCGGACTCCCGGATGCCGGCGAACAGGTCGTCCTCGGGCAGCACCGTCTCGACGTGGCTGATCGCCAGCTCGAAGTCCTCGGTGGGCCAGGCCTCCTGGTGCACCTCCCGCGGGCAGGCGAACCAGTGCCCGTCGGGGTCGATCTGGGTCGCGTGGGCCAACAGCGCGCGGTCCCGGACGTCGAAGTACTCCGCGCACGGGACCTGGGTGGTGATCCGCGCGTCCCAGGCCGGGTCGGGCTTCCACTTCTCCAGCCGCTCGGCGTACGGCGACTCCAGCCCCCGCGCCAGCAGCGCGTCGTGCAGGGCCTGGGTGCGGGACCGGTGGAAGGAGTGGTGGTAGTACAGCTTCAGGGGCTGCCACGGCTCGCCCGCGTCGGGGTACCGCTCGGGGTCGCCCGCCGCCTCGAAGGCGGCCACGGAGACCTGGTGGCACATGACGTGGTCGGGGTGGGGGTAGCCGCCGTTCTCGTCGTAGGTCGTGACGACGTGCGGCCGGAACTCCCGCATCAGGCGCACCAGCGGCTCGGCGGCCTCCTCGACCGGCTGCAGGGCGAAGCAGCCCTCCGGGAGCGGCGGCCGCGGGTCGCCCTCCGGCCACCCGGAGTCGATGAAGCCGAGCCAGTCCTGCCGGATCCCCAGGATGTCCCGCGCGGCCTCCATCTCCCGGCGGCGGACCTCTGTGATGTTCTCCAGCACGTCGGGGCGGTCCATCTTGGGGTTGAGGATCGAGCCGCGCTCACCCCCGGTGCAGGTGACCACGTGCACGTCGACCCCCTCGGCGACGTACTTGGCCGTCGTCGCCGCGCCCTTGCTCGACTCGTCGTCGGGATGGGCGTGGACGTGCATCAGGCGGAGGGGCTCGGGCGGCATGGAGGCAATCCTAGGCCGGGAGCCACGGGCGTCCGCGGGGGTGGGACGATGGCGGGGTGACCACGCCGGACCAGCTCGCCGACCGCTACGGAGGGCCGCGCCCGTGGCTGCGGGCCACCGTGATCACGCTGTCGGTGCTCGCGGCCGCCGCCTTCGGGGGCTGGCTGGCGTGGGCGGCCTGGTTCCACGGCACCCCGGACGCCCGTTCGGACCTGGTCGCCTTCGACATCCCCGGGCCGCACCGGGCCGACGCCGTCGTGGACGTCCGCCTGCGCGACAGCGACGTGGTCGCCACCTGCCGGGTGCGCGCGTACGCCGCCGACCACGCCGTGGTCGGGGAGCTGGCCTTCGAGGTCGACGGCGCCGACCACACCGAGGGGCGGCTGGAGCGCACGATCCGGACCGTCCGGGAGGCCACCTCGGTGGAGAACGTCGGCTGCACGACCCCCGAGCAGGACGTCCCACGCTGAGGCCATGACTCGGCACCGGTTGCCCGGAGTTGCTACATTGGTCGTTCTGACTGTTTCGCCGGGCCCGGTCGAGTGAGTCGAGGAGTCGCACCGAGCGCCCGCGACGTCGACCGAACCACCGACCGAACCGGTCGCACCACGAGCCGCACCCCACGAGGGCGGCACGACGTCGTGTCGCAATCAACGGTAGGAGTAATGATGACGCAGCCCGCAGGCCAGGACACCATCTGGCTGACCCAGGAGGCCCACGACAAGCTCGTGGCGGAGCTGGACCACCTGAAGGGGCCCGTGCGCCAGGAGATCATCGACCGGATCGCCTCGGCGCGCGACGAGGGCGACCTGAAGGAGAACGGCGGCTACCACGCAGCTCGTGAGGAGCAGGGCAAGCTCGAGGGGCGCATCGCCCAGCTCGAGGAGACGCTGCGCCGCGCCGAGGTCGGCGAGACGCCGCCCGACGACGGCGTCGTCGAGCCCGGCATGGTGGTCACGATCCGCTTCGAGGGCGACGACGACACCGAGACCTTCCTGCTCGGTGCCCGTGACGTGGAGGACGCCGGCGACCTGCAGGTCTACTCCCCGCAGTCGGCGATGGGCTCGGCCATCAACGGGGCCGCCCAGGGCGACACCGTCACCTACACCGCCCCGAACGGCAAGCAGCTCAAGATCGAGGTCGTCTCGGCCAAGCCGTACTCCGGCTGATCCCCCGGTCGGCCGACCGGCCGACTCACTCGTGCACGCGGTAGCCGTGCTCGCGCAACCTCGCGAGCACGGCTTCTGCGTGTCGGAACCCGCGCGTCTCCAGCTCCAGGCGCACCCCGACCTCGTCCAGCCCGAGGCTGGGCGAGAGCCGTTCGTGGGCGACCTCGAGCACGTTCGCCCCGGTGGCGGCCAGGTGGCGCAGCAGGGCGGCCAGTCCGCCCGGGGCGTCGGGGATCAGCACCCGCAGGTGCAGGAACCGCCCACCCGAGGCCATGCCGTGGCGGATCACCTTCATCAGCAGCAGCGGGTCGACGTTGCCGCCGGACAGGATCGCCACGCTGGGGGTCGGCGCCAGCGAGGGGTCGTCGAGCATGGCGGCCACCGCGACCGCGCCGGCCGGCTCGACGACCAGCTTCGCCCGCTCCAGCAGCGCGAGCAGGGCGGTGGAGATCGACTCCTCCGACACGGTGACCACGTCGTCGACGTGCTCCCGGATCGCCCGGAAGGGCACCTCCCCCGGCCGGGCGACGGCGATCCCGTCGGCCATGGTCCGCATCGCACCCAGCTCGACGGGGGCGCCGGTGCTCAGCGAGTCCGGGTACGCCGCCGCGCCCTCGGCCTGCACGCCGACCACGCGCACGTCGGGCCGGAGCGCCTTCACGGCGGTGGCCACGCCCGCGAGGTAGCCCCCGCCCCCGGTGGGGACGAGGACGCTGCGCACGTCGGGGACCTGCTCGAGGACCTCCAGCCCCGCCGTCCCCTGCCCGGCCACGATGTCGGGGTGGTCGAAGGGGTGGATCAGCACCGCGCCGGTCTCCTCGGCGTACTCCCGCGCACGGTCCAGCGCGGAGGCCAGCTGGGGCCCGGAGAAGATCACGTCGGCGCCGTAGTCGCGGGTCGCGTTCTCCTTCGGGATGGGGGCGCCCTCGGGCATGAAGACCGTGGCGCGGGTGCCGAGCAGCTGCGCGGCCAGCGCCACGCCCTGGGCGTGGTTGCCCGCCGACGCCGCGACCACGCCGCGCGCCCGCTCGGCCTCGGTGAGCCGGGAGATCCGCAGGTAGGCGCCCCGGATCTTGAACGAGCCGGTGCGCTGCAGGTTCTCGCACTGGAGGTGGACCGGCCCGTCCATCAGCCCGGACAGCCACCGGGACTCCTCCATGGGGGCCCGGATCGCGACCCCGGCCAGCGCCTCCCGGGCCGACTCGACGTCGGCCAGGGTGACGGCCGGGGGACCTGCGGGGGTGGACGGCTCGGTGGACACGGTCACCCGTCGAGCGCCTGGTCCAGGTCGGCCATCAGGTCCTCCGCGGTCTCGATGCCGACGCTGAGCCGGATCAGGTCGCCGGGGACCTCGAGCTCGGTTCCCGCCACGCTGGCGTGGGTCATCCGGCCGGGGTGCTCGATGAGCGACTCCACGCCCCCGAGGGACTCCCCCAGCGTGAACACCTCGGCCCGCGCGCAGGCGTCGAGGGCGGCCTGCTCGCCGCCGGTGACCCGGAAGGACACGATGCCGCCGTACCGCTTCATCTGCCGCGAGGCCACCTCGTGGCCGGGGTGGGTGGCCAGGCCCGGGTAGATGACCTGCTGGACCTTCGGGTGGTCGGCGAGGAAGTCCACCACCCGCTCGGCGTTGTCGCAGTGGCGGTCCATCCGCGGACCGAGCGTCT
>CAZRKV010000034.1:0-15249 GCA_964600305.1 uncultured Nocardioides sp.
GAGATGGTCCCGAACTCCAGCGGGTACCCCCCGCCGGCGTGCACGCCGTTCTTGACCGCCTGCGCCAGCCGGTCCAGCGACAGGTTGCAGGGCGTGATCTCGTTCCAGGAGGAGGCGACGCCGATCTGGGGCTTCGCCCAGTCCTCGTCGTCCATGCCGACCGCGCGCAGCATCCCGCGGGCCGCCGTGGCCCCGAGTCCGTCGGTCACGTCGCGGGAACGGGGCTTGATGTCGGGGGTCTCGCTCATGGCCCGAAGCCTAGTCGGGGCGCTGAGTATGCTGGCGCGGTGATCGACCTGGCGGCCTTCCCGAGGGATTCCCACGCCTTCGAGATCCTCGCTCCGGAGGTGTCGCCCGGCCGTTCCCGCATCACCCTGCGCTACGCCCTCGTCCGCGACGGCCACGAGCCCCTCCACCTGCGCGAGGAGGTCCGGCTGCCCCCCGCCCCGGACGGCGAGGTCGACGGGGCCGCCCACGACCGGCTGGTGCGGCTCCTCGCCCTCGCCGCCGCCGCGAGCTACTACAAGACCACGTGTGCCCGCACCGTGTCGGTGCCCGGAGGCCTGGCCCCCGGGGAGCGCGACTTCCTGGCCGCCGTGATCGGCCACGGGCTCGCGGAGTTCGCCCACCGCAACGACCTGCCCGACGCGCTGACCCCGACGATCGCGGCGCCCGGGCTCCCCGACCCCGCGGCCCCCGGTGCGCCGCCCCCGGCGGAGCCGCCCGCGAGGGGCGTGCCCGACGCCCTGGTGGCCGTGGGCGGGGGCAAGGACTCCGTCGTCGCCGTCGAGGGCCTCCGCGCTGCGGGCCTCTCCCCCGTGCTGTTCGCGGTCAACGACTTCGACCCGATCCGGGAGACCGCCGAGGTGGCCCGGCTGCCCCTCGTCACCGCGGGACGCACCCTGGACCCGGTGCTGTTCGACCTCAACGCGGCGGGCGCCTACAACGGCCACGTCCCGGTCACCGCGGTGAACTCCCTGGTCGCGTGCCTCGCCGCCCTGGCCCTGGGGGTGCCCCGGGTGGTGTTCAGCAACGAGCACAGCGCGTCGTACGGCAACCTGCACTGGGCGGGGGTGGAGGTGAACCACCAGTGGTCGAAGGGGATCGGCTTCGAGCGCCTCCTGCGCCGCCAGCTGGCCGGGCTCCCCGTCGACTACGTGTCCTTCCTCCGTCCCCTCACCGAGCTCGCGATCATGCGCCGGTTCGCGACGCTGACCGGCTACCACCACGTCTTCACCAGCTGCAACCGCGCCTTCCACATCGACGCCACCCGACGCCGGCGCTGGTGCGGGGAGTGCCCCAAGTGCCGCTTCGTGTTCCTCACCCTGGCCCCGTTCCTGCCCCGCCCGGACCTGCTCGCGATCTTCGGGGGCCGGGACCTGCTCCGAGACCCCGACCAGGCGACCGGGTTCGCGGACCTGCTCAACCTCGACGGGAGGCTCAAGCCCTTCGAGTGCGTCGGCGAGCCCGACGAGTGCCGCGCAGCGGCCACCCTGCTCAGCCGGCAGGAGGAGTGGCGGGACGCCCCGTTCCTCACCACCCCGGCCGTGCAGGCCGCCCTGCTCGACGAGGACGCCGTGGCCGGGCTGTTCCGGTTCCACGACGAGCACCACCTCCCCCCGGCCTACGAGGCGGCCGCCCGTGCGCTTCTCTGACCTCCCCCGCCACGGGGTCGTCATCTGGGGGCTGGGGCGCGAGGGCCGCGCCGTGCTCCGCCGGTGTCGCGAGCTGGGCCTCGACCCGGTCGTCGCGGTGCCCGAGGCCGACCCCACGGCGCACGGCGACGACCCGGCCGTGCGGCACGGCGAGGCGGCCCGCCGGGCGCTGCTCGACGCGGAGGTCGTGGTCCGGTCCCCCGGGGTGCCCGCCACCTCCGAGCTGCACCACGAGGTGGCGCGGCGGGCCCGGACCACCAGCCTCACCGACCTCTGGCTCGCCGACCACCGGTACCGCACCGTCGCCGTCACCGGCACCAAGGGGAAGAGCACGACGGCGGCCCTGGTGCACCACCTGCTCATCCACCACGGGCACCACGCCTCGCTCCTGGGCAACATCGGGACCCCGCTGCTGGACGAGCCGGAGCCGCTCGCCGAGACCGCCGTGGTGGAGCTGTCCAGCTACCAGGCGCAGTCGGTGACCTCCTCGCCCCGGGCGGTGGTGCTCACCTCCCTCTTCCCCGAGCACGTCGGCTGGCACGGCTCGGTCGAGCAGTACTTCGACGACAAGCTGCGCCTGGTGGACTTCGGCCCGGAGCTGGTCGTGTGCCCCTGGCGCGACGAGCGGCTGGTGGGGCTGGTGCGTCCCCGGTTGGGGCCGGGGACCCGGCTGGTGCTGACCGACCCGACCGGCACCCACGTCGACGACCGGGGCCATCTCCGGGGAGCCGACGGCCGGGTGGTGCCGACGGCCGATCTCCCCGTGCAGGGTGCGCACAACCTGCAGAACGTGGCGCTCGCCGTCCGCACGGTGGAGGAGCTCGCTCTCCTCGGTCCGGCGTCCGGCCCGGCCTCGGTCGACCCGGCGGCGGCGCTGGCCTCGTTCCGGGCGCTCCCGCACCGGATGGAGACCGTCCCCTCCAGCGACCACCGCACCTGGGTCGACGACGGGCTCGCCACGGCCCCCGAGGCCGTGGTGGCGGCCCTGCGCAGCCTGCCGCAGCGGCGCGTCGCCCTGGTGCTCGGGGGCGCCGACCGCGGCCTGGACTTCGCCGGGCTGCTGGCCCACCTGGCGGAGCGGGCCGCCGCCGGTGGTGGGGAGGTCACGCTGCTGCTGGTGGGACCGGCTGGGTCCCGGGTCGCGGCGATGCTCGACGCGGGCCAGGACGCCGACGAGGGGCGGGCCCCGGACCACCGGTGGTTCCCGTCCCTGGCCGACGCGTGTGCCTGGGCGCACGGCACGGACAACCCGGCCGAGGTGGTGCTGCTCTCCCCCGGCGCTCCGAGCTTCGACGAGTTCGAGGACTACCGCGCCCGGTCGGCGCTCTTCCGGCGGCTGGCCACCGCCTGAGCCCGCCTCACACCCGGGCGGCGCGCACCACCATCACGTCCGGGAGGTGCTCGGCGGCGAGTGTCCAGTGCTCCCCGGCATCCGGTGAGGCCCACACGTGGCCGTCCCGGGAGCCGAGGTAGAGGCCGGGGCGATCGTGGTCGTCGGCGCACATGGCGTCGCGCATCACCGCCACGTGGAACTGCTCCGGCAGGCCCCGGTCGAGCGGCTCCCAGGTGTCCCCCGCGTCCCGCGACCGCCACACGCGTGCCCGGGCGCCGGGCGGGTAGCGCCCCTCACCACCGTTGAGCGGGAAGAGGTACACCGTGTCGGGCTCGCCCGGGTGGACGACCACGGGGAACCCGAAGTCCGCCGGGAGGCCCTCGGCGATCGAGGTCCAGGTCTCACCCTCGTCGTCGGACCGGTAGACCCCGCCATGGTTCTGCGCGAACAGGCGCTCGGGGCGGGCCGGGTGCCGCGCGACCTTGTGGACGCACTGGCCGAACTCCGGGAAGCGCTGGTCCTCGGGCATGAAGTCGGCCCGGATCCCCTTGTTGCACGCCTCCCAGGTGCGGCCCCCGTCGCGGGTGCGGTAGACACCGCCGGTCGAGATGGCGGCGGTGACCGAGGCGGGGTCGTCCGGGTGCGGGAGCACGGTGTGGAAGGCCTGGCCACCGAAGCCGGCGTACCACTCGGCGCGGTGCGGGTGGTCCCACAGGCCGCGCACGAGGGAGAACGTCTCCCCGCGGTCCTCCGACCGCCAGACCGCCCCCGGCTCGGTCCCCGCCCAGACCACGTCGTCCTCGAGGCCGGGCTGGAGCTGCCAGACCCGCTCGACCGACGCGTCGGTGTCGTCGGGGAAGCGCACCGCCTCCGGGGTGGTCGCCCAGCTGCCACCGAGGTCGTCGGACCGGGCGACCTGGGGCCCCAGCCAGGGGGAGGAGGTCCCGACCAGGAGCCGGGGGTCGGGGCCGCGGGTGTCGACGAGGCAGGAGTAGACCTCCTCCATGTCGAAGTGCGGGCCCTCCCACTCCCACGCCGCGCGGTCGTCGTCGGACCGCCCGAGCCACAGACCCTTGCGAGTCCCGACCATCAGCACCGTGGACATGGCGACCTCCCTCGCAGATATTCCTAAGTGGAAGGTTACGCTGGTCGCACCATGAGCCGTCAAGACCTCCCCGTCACCTCCTACGCCCTGCTCGGCCTGCTCACGTTCGGCGACGAGCTGACCGGGTACGAGCTGAAGCAACGGGCCGACCGCACCCTGCGCTTCTACTGGGTCGCCCCGGCGATGAGCCAGGTCTACAGCGAGCTCGCGCGGCTGACCGAGCACGGCCTGGTGACCCCCGGCGGTGAGGGTCGGCGCACGACGTACGCCATCACCGACGCCGGTCGGGAGGCGCTGCGGACCTGGCTGGAGGACACCCCCGTCGGGAGCCCGGTCTTCAAGCACCCGGTCGCCCTGCGGCTGCTCGTCGGTCACCTGGTCGCGCCCGAGACCACGGTGGCGATGATCCGCGAGCACCTCGAGACCCTCGACGAGCAGCTCGCCGCCCTCGCGGAGGTCCGGGAGTCCCTGCGCGGGTCCGACGCCCCCGGCGAGGCCTTCCGCTACCCCTCGCTCGTGGCCGACTGGGGCCTGGAGCACTACGGGCAGGAACGCCGCTCGCTCAGCGACCTCGCCCACCGCATCGAGCAGCAGGACTGATCCTCCGGCCCCGGGGGGTCAGTCGGTGTTGCGCGTGGCCCAGGTCCCCACGCCGGCCTCCTCGACGCGGTCGCCCACCCGCGCCAGGGCCGCGGGCCGGTCGCGGAGCCAGGCGTCCAGGAAGGCCCGCGTCGCCTCCACCACCACGGCCGCCTCCCGCCCCGCGAACAGGTCCGTGTGCCCCGCGCCGCGCAGGCGGAGGAAGTACGCCGGCCCGGCCAGGTCGCCGAAGGCCTCGGCACTGCCGGAGAACGGGAGGGTCGCGTCCTGGCGGCCATGGACCACCAGCGTCGGCACCGCCCGCTCCATCGCGTAGCCCCCCTCGCCCAGGTCGAGCCGGGCGCCGGCGAAGGAGACCATCGCGTCCACCCGGTCGTCGACCAGCCCCTCGACGTAGGTGACCCCCCACGAGGTGGCCGCACCGAGCGAGTGGCCGCCCACCGCGACCTGCTCCCCGTCGACGGACGAGGCGACCTCCGGCTCCTCCAGCAGCTCGTCGAGGACGAAGCTGACGTCCGTGGGCTGGTTGACCACGTCGAGGTAGGACGGGTTGCGCCCGCTGCTCAGCGGGAAGGTCGGCAGCGCGACGACGTACCCCGCCTCGGCCAGGGGCCGCACCAGCTCCTCGTAGGCCGGGCCGTTGCCGCCCAGCCCGTGGGCGAAGACGAAGAGCGGGAACCGTCCGTCGGCCGCCGGCAGGTCCTCCTCGGCCTCGGCCCCGGGGGTGCCCCGGGCGGGGTAGAGCACCCGCACCGGCAGGGTGCGGTCCTCCTTCGGCTCCGACCCCACGCCCCCGGCGGTGCCGCGGGAGGTGTCGACGAGGCGCACGTCCAGCCGCCCGGCGGCGAAGGCCCCTCCGCCGGTCTCGTCGATGTCGGGCAACGGCGTGGGGCCGGACTCGCGGCTGGGGAAGGCCGACTCCACCGGAGAGGGCGTGGGCTCGGCCGACCCCGGCTCCGCCGTCGAGGTCTGGCCCGCCACCGGCTGGTCGGAGGGCTCGTCCCCGCCGCAGCCGACGAGCGTGACCAGGGCGAGGACCGAGGGCGCCAGGACGGTGGTGGCAGCGCGCCGGGGGCGGCGGGGATCGGAGGGCACGGGCCCAACCCTAGGAGCCCGGCGACCGCGCCCCACCTCCCCGAGTGCGCCACCCATGGGCCAGCATGGAGCCGTGCCAGGAGCGACCTCGAGGATCCCCGCGGTGTGGTTGGTGCTCCTCGGGATCGCCTCGGTCCAGCTGGGTGGCGCCGTGGCGAAGAGCCTGTTCGGCACCATCTCCCCCACCGCCATGGTCTGGTTGCGCCTGCTGACCAGCGCGCTGCTGCTGCTGGCCATCGCCCGTCCCCGGCTGGCCGGGCGCTCCCGCCACGACTGGCTGGTGGTGCTGGGCTTCGGGGTGAGCCTGGCGACGATGAACTGGGCGATCTACCAGTCCTTCGCGCGGATCCCCCTCGGCGTCGCGGTCACCATCGAGTTCATCGGCCCCCTGTCGGTGGCGCTGTTCGGCTCCCGGCGCCCCCGGGACGTGCTGTGGGCCGTCCTCGCCGGTGCCGGCGTGCTGCTGCTGGGCGTCGAGCGCACCGAGCTGGACCTCGTCGGGGTGGCCTACGCCGTGTTCGCGGGCGCCGCGTGGGCCTGCTACATCCTGCTCAGCGCGGACACGGGACGACGCTGGCCCGGCCTGGACGGCCTGGCCATCGCGAGCGTCGTGGGCGCGGTCGGCCTGCTGCCCTTCGCCGTCGCCGCGGGCGGTGGCACCCTGCTCGAGACCCGGGTGCTGGTCATCGGTCTCCTGGTGGGTGTGCTGTCCTCGGTGATCCCCTACAGCTTCGAGCTGACCGCGCTGCGGACCCTGCGGCCGGCCACCTTCGGGATCCTGATGAGCCTGGAGCCGGCCGCGGCCGCGCTGGCCGCGCTGGTCGTGCTGCAGGAGCTGCTCGCTCCCGTGCAGGTGCTGGCGATGGCGTGCGTGGTGGTGGCCAGCATCGGCGCCACGCGGTCGGGGCGGCGTACCCACCACGAACCGGCCCCGAACTGACCGGCACCCGAGCGAGCGCTGCCGTGTGAGAACCTGCACCGGTGTCCGCGCGCACCTCTCCCGACGTCCCCGGTGAGCCGACGTCCGGCCGAGGCCTGACCTTCCACGACGTCCCCACCGCCGACGGCACCACGCTCCGCTCCTGGTCCAACGGCGCCGAGGGGCCCACGGTCGTGCTCTGCAACGGCCTGGGCACCGGCCCGTGGGCGTGGCCGGCCCTGCTCGACCCCGACTGCGGGGTCCACGTCGTCTCGTGGTTCCACCGCGGGGTGGGCGGGTCCGATCGCCCGCGGGACCCGCGGCGCGTCGGCATCGACGACATCGTCACCGACGCGCTCGCGGTCATGGACGACGCGGGCATCGAGCGCGCCCCGATGCTGGGCTGGTCGATCGGCGTGAACACGATGTTCGAGCTGGCCGTGCAGCACCCCGACCGGGTCGCCGGCCTGTTCGCCGTGGCCGGCGTCCCCGGCGAGAGCTTCGGGACCATGCTGCGCCTCCTCGGCCTGCCCCGGTGGGCCAACGCCACCCTGAGCACGAGCTTCGCCCGCGGGGTGAAGTACGCCGGCCCGGCCCTCTCGCCCGTCGCCCGGCGGCTGCCGGTCGGCCAGCGCACCGTCGGTGCCCTGGGACGGACCGGGTTCATGTTCCCGGTCGCCGACCCGGACGCCACCGCGCTGGCGATCCGGGAGTTCCTGACCACGCCCCTGGACTGGTACATGCACATGGCCCTGCACACCCACCAGCACCGCCGGGTGAGGCTGAGCCGGGTCCGGCACCCCGCGGCGCTGCTCGCCGGCCGCTGGGACATCCTCGCGGGGGCGCGCGACATGCGCACTGCCGCCGAGCGCCTGGCCGACGCCACCTACGTCGAGCTGGACGGCACCCACTTCCTCCAGCTGGAGCAGCCGGACCAGGTGCACCGGCTGCTCCTCGAGTTCCTGGACCGGGTGGCGTGACTGGCTAGGGTCGGTGCCATGAGGCGATCGCTGCGGACCGTCGTGCCCCTGGTCGTGACCCTGGCCGTCGCCACCGTCCTGGCGGGCTGCGCCGGTGCCGACGAGGAGCCCGGCGAGGCCACCCGCACGGCCACACCCTCGGACCGCACCAGCGACCCCTCTCCGGAGTCGCCCCCGGAGACCGCCTCGGATCCGGAGGACACGGCCTCGACCGCGTCCGGCCCGCCACAGGTGGTGGACACCGCGGCGACCGGCCTGGAGGTGCCCTGGGGCATCGACTTCCTCCCCGACGGCACGGCCCTGGTGACCGAGCGCGACACCGCTCGGGTGCTCGCCGTGCGCCAGGGGAAGCAGCCCCGCGAGGTGGGCCGGATCGACCAGGCCGCCCCCCAGGGCGAAGCCGGGCTCCTCGGCCTCGCCGTCTCCCCCGACTTCACCGAGGACCGATCGGTCTTCCTCTACGTCACCACCGCGCAGGACAACCGCGTCGTCCGCGCGCGGTACGACGGTGGGCAGCTCGAGGTCGCCGGGGTGGTGCTCAGCGGAATCCCCGCCGGCTTCACCCATGACGGCGGCCGGCTCCTCTTCGACGAGGAGGGCCACCTGCTGGTGTCGACCGGCGAGACCGGTCAGCCGGACCTGGCGCAGGACCGATCGTCCCTGGCCGGGAAAATCCTGCGGATCACGACCGACGGCGAGCCCGCCCCCGACAACCCGGACCCCGAGTCAGCCGTGCTGAGCTGGGGGCACCGCAACGTCCAGGGCCTCGCCTTCGACGACGACGGGAACCTGTGGGCCTCGGAGTTCGGGTCGGACGAGTTCGACGAGCTGAACCTGATCGAGCCGGGCAACAACTACGGCTGGCCGCAGGTCGAGGGCCGCGGCGGGGGCAGCGACCTGGTGAACCCCCGGGTCGTGTGGAGCACCGACGACGCCTCCCCCTCCGGGCTCGCCCACACGGCCGGGCACGCCTGGCTCGGGGCCCTGCGGGGACAGCGGCTGTGGCGGGTGCCGATCGAGGACGGCCGGGCCGGGGAGCCCCGGGACTTCTTCGTCGGTGACCACGGGCGGATGCGGTCGGTCACGGTCGCCCCCGACGGCAACCTCTGGGTCACGACCTCCAACCGGGACGGTCGTGGCGACCCCCGGCAGGGGGACGACAAGATCCTGGTGGTCAGCCCCGGGTCGTGACCGCCCTCGCGGGCTCCCGGACCACCTGGGCCCGCCGGGCGGCCCGCCGGAGCGTGGTCAGGACGGCCGGACCGAGGACCGCCACGCAGACCGCGGTGGTGACCGCGCGGACGGTGTCCACGCTCGAGGTCGAGGTGAACAGGGTGTAGAGCCCGAAGCGCTGCAGGTTCTCCAGCAGCGGCGCTCCCGCGACGTACGAGAGCTGGGTCTCGGCGTGGCCGGGCACCTGGACCCCGAGGAGGAACGGCCACCCGGACAGGTTCAGGAACAGTCCGTAGAGGTAGGCCGCCAGGATCGCGTAGCCCACCAGCATCGCGATCTCGGCACGTCCGCGCACGCCCCGCGGGAGCAGCCCGGCCCCCATGCCCACCCAGGCGGCGACGATCATCTGGAACGGCAGCCACGGACCCACCCCGGCGGTGGCCAGCGCGGAGACGAACAGGGTGGTGCACCCGAACACGAACCCGAAGCCCGGGCCGTAGACCCGCCCGGCGAGCACCAGCAGGAAGAAGACCAGCTCCACACCCCCGGTGCCCGCGCTGACTCCCCGCAGCACCGCGTTGATGGCGGTGAGCACGCCGAGGATCGCGAGCACGCGCGCGTCCATGCCACCCTCGCTGAACTCCGCCAGCACGACCGCGAGGACGACCGGCAGGAGCACCAGGAAGCCGAACGGGGGATCCACGCGCGCCCCCTCGGGCACCTGCAGCAGCAGCGGCCAGGCCAGCATCATCACCCCGCCGGCGGAGGCGACGGCCAGCACGAGCGCCGACCGGGCCCCGAGCGGCACCGCCGCCCTCACGCCACACCCCCGAGGGCGAGCGCGACCTCGTCGACCGTGCGCCACCCGGGCCCCAGGATCTTGGTGACCTGGGGGGCGTAGGCCGGCGACTCGGTCACCACCCGGCGTACCGGGCCGGCCGAGACGACCTCCCCCTCGGCGAGGACCACGACCTCGTCGGCCACCCGGGCCACGAACTCCACGTCGTGGCTGGCCACCAGCACCGCGCGCCCGTCAGCGGCGAGGCCGGCCAGCACCCGGGCCAGCGCCTCCTTGGCCGGGTAGTCCAGGCCCCGCGTGGGCTCGTCGAGGAGCAGCACCCCGGGCCCCGTGGTGAGCACCACCGCGAGCACCAGCGCCAGCCGCTGGCCCTCCGAGAGGTCGCGCGGGTGCTGCCCGTCGGGCACCCCGGGGACCATGGTGTCCAGCAGGGTCCGGCAGGTGCCGGGCACAGCCCCGGCGCCGCCGTCGGCGGCCGCGCACTCCTCCCCGACCGTCTCGAGGTAGAGCAGGTCCGCCGCGGTCTGCGGCACGACCCCCACGTGGGCGGCCCGTGCCCGGACACCGAGGCCGCCGGGATCGGTCCCGTCCGGGCCGACCGTGACGGTACCGGCCCGGCGCGCCAGCGAGCCCTGCAGGGCCCAGATCAGCGAGGACTTCCCGGACCCGTTGCGACCCATCAGGGCCGTGACCTGCCCGGTGTGCAGCCCGAGGTCGACCTCCCGCACGGCGACGTTGCGCCCGCGGGTGACCGTGACCCCCCGGGCCAGCAGCGCCGGCACGCCCGGGGCCGCCGCGGGACGTGGCGCCGCGTCGGGCAACCGCTCCCGCAGCCCCCGGGCCCGACGGCGCGCGTCGCGCACGGTGAGCGGCAGGGGGTCCCACCCCACCAGGCGCCCCAGCTCGACGATCGGAGGCACCACCGGCGAGGTGCGCAGCAGCTCGGCCGGCTCCCCGACCACCACCGACCCGTCCCCGACGAACAGGCACATCCGGTCGGCGAAGGGCACCACCCGCTCCAGCCGGTGCTCGGCCAGCAGCACGGTCAGTCCCAGGTCGTGGACCAGGCGGGTCAGGGTGGCCAGCACCTCCTCCGCCGCGGTCGGGTCCAGGGCCGAGGTGGGCTCGTCGAGGACCAGCACGCGCGGGTTCATCGTCAACACCGCGCCGATCGCGACCCGCTGCTGCTGCCCTCCTGAGAGCGTGCGCAGGTCCCGCTGGCGCAGGTCGGCGATGCCCAGCAGGTCCAGGGTCTCCTCCACCCGGCGACGCATCGTCTCCGGGGGCAGGCCCAGCTGCTCCATGCCGTAGGCGAGCTCCTCCTCGACGGTGTCGGTGACGAACCAGGCCGCCGGGTCCTGGCCCACGTACCCCACCACGTGCGCACGCTCGCGCGGCGGCAGGTGGAGCACGCTGCGGCCGTCCACGAGCACGTCGCCGGCCAGGCTGCCGCCGGTGAAGCGGGGCACCAGCCCGGTGAGCACCCCCAGCAGGGTCGACTTCCCCACGCCGGTGCGGCCCGAGACCAGGACCAGCTCCCCCTCCTCCAGGACCAGGTCGACCCCGGCGAGCACCGGCCGCTCGTCGTACCCGAAGGTGATCCCACGCAGCTCGATCATGCAGGCGCCTCCTCACGGCGTACGGCGGTCGCGGGCTCCGGTGCGACCACGGCGGGCACCAGCGCCACCAGGACCACCACCAGGGGCAGGGTGGTCAGCACCGGTGTCCCGAGCAGGTCGGGGTGGGCGACGGCGGGCCGGCCCGTGGCCAGGCTCCGCGCGGCCACGGCCACCAGGACCCCGCAGGCCGCCACGGCGACCTCGGGCCAGCGCCAGCGGTCCGGACGGTAGCGGGTCCGCCGGACGCGGCGCCCGGCGTTCACCATCCCCAGCAGCGCCGTGGCCAGCCCCAGCACCAGCAGAGGGGTGGCCAGGTAGCGGGGAGCGGTGGTGTCCAGCACGGCGTACACGCCCACGCAGACGCCGACCAGGCCGGTCAGCATCAGCACGCCGGTGACCGTGCGCTGCCGGGCGTCCATGCCGGCGGAGCGGCCGTAGCCGCGGGTGTCCATCCCGGCCGCGAGCTGCAGCGAGCGCTCCAGCGCGTCCTCCAGGACCGGGACCAGGAACCGGCGCAGCCTCCCCACCCGGCCGGCCGGGCCCGGCCGCAGCGCCTGGGCGGCGTGCACGCGGCGGACGCTGTCGGCCAGCTGGGGCAGCACCGTGACCGCGACCACGAGCGCGGTGCCGATCTCGTACAGGGCCGGCGGCACCGACTTCAGCAGCCGCTTGGGGTTGGCCAGGGAGTTCGCCGCCCCCACGCACGCGATGATGGCGCCCAGCCGGAGCCCGTCGTACAGGCCGGCCAGGAGCGCCTCCCGCGTGACCGGCCCGAGCAGCTGGATGCCCAGCACCCAGTCCGGGAGCGGCACCTCCGGGAGGGTGAACAGCACCGTCGTCCCGTGGCCGCCCCCGAGGAGGATCCGGAACAGCACCCGGACCACCACGACCACCGCCGCCACCACCAGGTAGAGCCGGAAGGACCGGGCCCACGGGTGGTCCGACCGGCGGGCGGTGACCACGACCGCGGCGGCCCCGACCAGCAGCAGGAGGAGGAACGGGTTCGTGGTCATCGACGCGGCAGCGGCCAGCCCCAGGGCCCACACCCACCATGCGAGGGGGTGCAGGTCCCTGGGGAGGCGGGCTGCCGGGGTCACTCCGGGTCGCCGCCCGGGAGCCAGGCCAGGGCCGGAGCGGCCTGGGCGGTCGCCCGGCGCCACCGGTCCTGCGCCTCGTCGGTGATCCCGTCCTGCTCGGCGGCCCGGAGGGCCTCCGCGTCGTAGGCCACGGCACCGGACGCCCCGGCGAGGGCGTCGGTCGTCTCGTCGGCCTCCTCGGGCACCTGCAGCTCCGCGATCCACTGCGCCGCGGACCCGGCGGCCTCCTGCTCCCCGAGGACGCCCAGGGCCCACCCGGAGAGTCCGGTGCCGTTGGCGTTGGGGCCCTCGGACTCAGTGTCGCCGGCGAAGGAGCCGTCCTCGGCCTGCTGCTCCAGCAGCCAGCGGCCCGCGGTGTCGAGGGCGTCGGCCAGACCGGCCTCCGCCGCGACCGGCTCGAGCACGACCACGGCGAGCGCGGTCACGTCCGGCGCGGGCGCCTCGTCGACCCGGGCGTCGCACGACTGGTCACCCTGCTTCTCGGGGGCCAGGTCGAGCGGGAAGAAGCCCTCCTCGCACTGCTGCGCGGCGAGGTGTTCCGTGACGTCCTCGGCCCGGTCGCTGCCGGCCTCGACCAGGGCGCGCGTGGCGAAGACCTGGCCGATCACGTTGGCGTGGTCCTCGGCGCCGCTGTCCTCGATCCGCCCCGCGATCGGGTCGTCGCCGGCCACCCGCGCCTCGAGCCGCTCCAGCAGGTCGGTACCGCCCACGTCGGTGAGGTCACGCCCCTGGCCCTGCAGGACCGCGGCTGCCTTGGCCGTGGCCGAGGCGTAGACGTCCTCGGGGGAGCCGAACGCGGCCCCGGTGGTGTAGGCGTCGATGTCGGTGGCCACCGCCTGCACGATCCGGTCCACGGCCTCCTCGTGCTCACCCACGGCGTCGAGGGCCATCGCAGCGTCCAGGCTGAGGCCGTGGTCGTCGAAGCCGCCGTTGGTCGGGTTGTGCAGCAGCCCGTCGGTCAGCTGGCCCTCCAGCCAGTCCGCCGCCGCGAGCGAGGGGCCGGGATCGGTCTGCGGAGCCTCCTCGGTGGCCCCGTCGGAGGTGGTGTCGGAGGCACCGTCGCTGCCGGAGCAGGCAGTGGTCAGGGCCAGCGCCGCGGCGGCGAGGACGGCGGCCAGGGAGCGGGCCGAGGTGCGGGTCGAGGTGTAGGTCGAGGTCATGGTCACTCCTGGTGGGGGGCACGGCGCCGCAGCGCGAGGACGAGGACGGCGAGGGCGATCGCGAGGCCGGCGGCGAGGACCAGCCAGGTGGGCAACCCGTCGGGGGCGGCGGCGGACTCGGGGTCCCCGGTGTCCGCGTCCGGGGTGCCTGACCCCGCGGTGGACCCCGCGGTGGACTCGGCGGACGTCTCGTCGCCCTCGGCGGGCTCGGCGCTGCCCCCACCGGGCGGCACGGACGGGAGGTCGGGCTCGCCACCGTCCTGCCAGGCCCACGCGACGGACCCGCCGGCGGGGACCTCCAGCTCGGTGACCCCGAGGTCGGCGTGCTTCCACCCCTGCGCGTCCTCCGCGGACCAGTACAGGCCCCAGTAGGCGTCCGCAGACGGTGCCTGGGCGCACGACTGGTCGGCGGGTTCGCCGTCGACCCGGCAGACCATGCCGGGGATCCGCTGGACGAACTCGTGCTCGTGCCCGGCCACCGTGAAGTGGTCCTCGGCGACGCCGTCGCCGGGGCCGGGGTCGACGCACGCCGTGGTCGGCTCCGCGGCGGTGAGGTCGCCGGGATCGACGACGACGGTCACGCCGCCCCGCTCGGCGCACGTGCCGGAGGCGGCGTACGCCGCTGGCGCCGGGACGAGGACGGTGGCCGCACCGGCGGCCAGGAGGACGAGGGCGCTCCGCGAGCGCACGATCGGATGATCCTGCATGGTTCCCTTCCGCTGCATCGCAACGAGAGGGAGGCCCCACCCGCTGCTGGTCCACGACAGCGATGTGTTCAGGACGCGTCACAGTGGGTGTTCCGGCTCGCCTCCACGGGAGGCCTACGGTTGCGGGTCAGCGCCGGACTTCGACCGGCTTCCCCCACAGTGGGCGTGATGAATGCATCGAATACCTGCCCCGAGGGGCAGGCGACAACCTACCAGCCCCGGGTCAGGAGAGCTTCTCCAGGATCAGCTCGCGGACCCGGTTCGCGTCGGCCTGGCCGCGCATCTGCTTCATCACCGATCCGATGAGCGCGCCCGCGGCGGCGACCTTGCCGTCCCGGATCTTGTCGGCGACGTCGGGGTTGGCCGCGATCGCCTCGTCCACGGCGGCGCCCAGGGCGGAGTCGTCGGAGACGATGGCCAGGCCGCGCCGCTGCACGACCTCGGCCGGGGTCCCCTCGCCCGCGACCACGCCGTCGAAGACCTGCCGGGCCAGCTTGTCGTTGAGGGTGCCCTCGTCGACCAGGCCCTGCACCTCGGCGACCTGCTGGGGCGTCACGCCGACGTCGGCGACGTCCACGCCGGCGTCGTTGGCACGCCGGGCCATCTCCGAGAGCCACCACTTGCGTGCCGCCTGCGGGCTCGCCCCGGCCGCGATGGTCTGCTCGACCAGGTCCAGGGCGCCCGCGCCGACGGTGTCGCGCATCTCCAGGTCGGAGAACCCCCACTCCTGCTGGAGTCGGGCCCGGCGTTCCCGCGGGGGCTCGGGGAGCTCGGACCGCAGCTGCTCGACCCACTCCCGCGAGGGTGCGACCGGGACCAGGTCCGGCTCGGGGAAGTAGCGGTAGTCCTCGGCGTCGGACTTCGCCCGTCCGCTGGTGGTGGCCCCGGTGTCCTCGTGCCAGTGGCGGGTCTCCTGGGTGACCGCTCCCCCGTCGGCGAGCACGGCCGCGTGCCGCTGGACCTCGTGGCGCACCGCCCGCTCCACCGAGCGCAGCGAGTTGACGTTC
>CAZRKV010000035.1:0-15152 GCA_964600305.1 uncultured Nocardioides sp.
CGGTGCAGACGAAGAGCACCCGCAGCGGGTCCTGCACTGGGTCGTGCGCTGGGTCGTGTGCTGGGTCCTGTCCTGCGTCCTGCGTCGGGTCCTGCGTCGCGTCCGGTTCCGCGTTCCCCGGGGCCGACTCGGCGGTGCCGCGGGGCCGACTCGGCGGTGCCGCCGGGCCGACTCGGCGATCCCGGGGGGCCGGGTCGGCGGGGCTGGAGCGGGGGAGGTCGAGGTGGCCGGACTCCCGCAGCGCGTCCAGCACGTCGTCGAGGGCGTCGTCGATGGTGCGGCCGCTGGTGTCGACGCGGACGGCCGGGTGCGCGGGCTCCTCGTACGGCGAGGAGATGCCGGTGAACTCCGGGATCTCGCCGCGGCGGGCCTTGGCGTACAGGCCCTTGCGGTCCCGCCGCTCGCACTCGGCCAGCGACGTGGCGACGTGGACCAGGAAGAACGCGCCCCCGGCCCCCTCGACCATCTCCTGCACCTGCTGGCGGGTCTCGTCGAACGGGGCGATGGGGGAGCAGACCGCGACCCCGCCGTGGCGGGAGATCTCCGCGGCCACCCACCCGATCCGGCGGATGTTGGTCTCGCGGTCCTCCTTGGAGAAGGTCAGCCCCTGCGACAGGTTCCGGCGGACCACGTCGCCGTCCAGGCTGGTGACGGTGCGGAGGCCCTGCTCCAGCAGCCGGTCCATCAGCGCCTGGGCGAGCGTGGACTTGCCCGAACCGGACAGGCCGGTGAAGAACACCACCAGGCCCTGCTCCTCCGGCGGGGGCAGCTCCCGGTCGACGATCAGGTCGATCTCGGGCGGGTAGGCGTCGGCCGTGGCGTCCCGGTCGGTGTCCTCCTCCTCGTCGTCCCGGTCGGCGTCGTCCCCGCCGTCGAGCCGCGGCCCGGGCAGCGCGTGCACCGGGTCACCACCGGCGTAGTTCGAGACGACCTGGAGGCCCAGGTCGTGGTCGGCGCGGGCGTCGCCGTGGGAGGCCAGGGGCACCACCACGACCGCGGCGTCGGTGAGCCGCTCGGCCGCCGCCAGGGTGGCCCGCACCAGCGCGACCCCGGACAGCGCCTCCGGGGTGCCGGTGCCGGCCAGCGCCAACAGCACCACCCGCCCGCTGATCCCGGCCAGGTCCTCGAGCTGGGCGTAGGTCAGCGGTCCGGAGACCGGGACGAACGTGGCGCCGGCGTACTCCTCCCGCACCTGCGCGGGGGAGAGGTGCAGCCGGCGGAACGGGCCGTGCTCGGCGTGCGCGAGCGGCTGCAGCGCCCCGTCGCGGCGTACCCGCGCGAGCGGCAGGCCCTCGGGGTCGACCAGCTCGACCTCCTCGGCCACCGCCAGCTCCCCGGGCAGGGACAGGGTGACCACCGAGCCCGGCTCGTCGAAGCGGGTGAGTGGGGCGAGTGCCCCGGTGACCAGCAGCTCGAGGTCGTCGAGCTCGCGCGGCGTCGGGCAGTGTTGCGGGACGGGCTGGGGGTCGGCGTCGGGCACGCGTGCAGTGTAGGAGGCCGGTGGGGGACTGCCGAGCGCGGCGCGCGTGCGGGTCGGGTGGACCGCGAGGGGCCGCGTGGCCTAGGCAGGGGGGATGAGCTCACCGGTGCCCGTCGCAGAGATCGTCCGTTCCGGCTTCGTCGAGGGCCGCCACCACGGCTCGGTGCTGGCGCTGGAACCCGACGGGGAGGTCGCCTGGTCGGTCGGCGACGTGGCCTCGCCGATCCTGCCCCGCTCCTGCAACAAGCCGGTGCAGGCGCTGGCGATGCTCCGCCACGGCCTCGACCTCTCCGGGGCCGACCTCGCGCTGGCGTGCGCGTCGCACTCGGGGGAGTCCTTCCACGTGGAGGGGGTACGCCGCCTCCTCGACGCCGCCGGGCTGGACGAGTCGGCCCTGCAGTGCCCGGCCGACTACCCCTTCGACGCCGACGTCCTCGAGGCACACCTGCGGGCCGGCGGCGGCCGGGAGCGGGTGCTGATGAACTGCTCGGGCAAGCACGCCGCGATGCTGCTCACCTGCGTGGCCAACGGGTGGGACACCGACACCTACCTCGACCCCGACCACCCGCTACAGCGGGCGATCCGCGAGACCTTCGAGGAGCTGACCGGGGAGCCGGTCGGGACGGTCGCCGTCGACGGGTGCGGGGCCCCCCTGCTCTCGACCTCGCTCACCGGGCTCGCCCGGGCGTTCCGCCGGCTGGCCCTGGGGCGCGACGGGCACGACCGGCCCGACCCGCGGGCGGCCGCGGTCGCCGACGCGATCCGCGCCCACCCCGAGGTGCTGTCCGGCACCGGGCGCGACCTGCGCGCCCTGCTGGCCGCCGTGCCGGGGGCGATCGGGAAGGACGGTGCCGAGGCCTGCCACGTCGTCGCGCTGCCCGACGGCCGTGCCTGGGCGCTCAAGGTCCACGACGGTGCCGCCCGGGCCCGGCCCGTGGTGATGGCCGCGGCCCTGGTCCGCGACGGCGTCGACAGCGAGCCGGGAGTCGACGGGGCCGCGCTGCGGCGTACCGGGGAGCACGTGCTGCTCGGTGGCGGGCAGCCGGTCGGCGAGGTCCGCGCCTGCTGGTGAGGCGGAGGCGTGCGTTAGCGAACCGCTAGCAGACGCCGCGAGAGCGAGAAGCCTTGGAACACCGGGGGTTTCGCGGCCCTGGTGACGGAGAACACGTGCCCGTCGTTTGTGTTGCTTGCAGAAGTTAGCAATCATGGACGCATGGCGAAGGGCAAGGTTGGCAGTGCCGTCGGTGGGGCCGTCGAGTCCCTCGGCGACTACCTCAGGGAACAGCGGGTCTCGGCCCAGCTCTCCCTGCGGCAGCTCGCCGAGCAGGCCGGCGTGTCCAACCCGTACCTGAGCCAGATCGAACGTGGACTGCGGCGGCCCTCCGCCGAGGTGCTGCAGCAGATCGCGAAGGCACTGCGGATCTCCGCGGAGCAGCTCTACGTGCGTGCCGGGATCCTCAGCCCGGACGACGGCGTGGGCGGCTCGGTGGAGGTCGCCGTCCTCTCCGACACCAACCTGACCGAGCGGCAGAAGCAGTCCCTGCTCGACGTCTACTCCTCCTTCCTCGCGCTGAACTCCGCCCAGGCGGAGCCCGCGGGGGAGCAGGAGGACTGAACTCCGGCGCACGAAGCCGGACCCAACCAGCACGAAGGAGCAACGAGATGGCCAAGGCCAAGTTCGACATCAAGACCGAGGCGACCCGTGGCCTGTACGCCGGTGCCGGCGTGGCCGACCTCGCGGTCGAGTACGTCCGCGACACCGTCGCCGACGTCCAGGGCCGCATCGCGGCGTACCAGAAGCGCGTCGAGGGCATGCAGAAGCAGGTCCAGGGCCTGGAGTGGGAGCCGCAGGCGCTGCGCGCCGAGGCCAACCGCCAGGTCGGGGCCCTGACCGCCCAGGCCAAGGCCCGCCAGGAGGCGATCGAGAAGCGCGTCGCCGACCTGCAGGCCGCCGCGAAGTCCACCGTCGACGAGAACGTCGCGACGGTGACCGACACCTACGGCGACCTGGCCAAGCGCGGGGAGACCCTCGTGCGCCGGATCCGGCGCCAGGAGGCCACCCAGCAGGCCGCGACCCAGGCCAAGAACACCACCACGCGCGCGAAGGCCACCAAGACCTCCGCCACCAAGGCGGGGTCCTCGGCCGGCGCGACCGCGAAGACCACCACCAAGAAGGCCGCGAGCAACACCAAGACCGCGGCCAAGCAGACCGCCGGCTCCGCGTCGAGCAACGCCAGGACTGCTGCGAAGAAGACCAGCAGCACGGCGAAGAACTCCTCGACCACGGCCAAGAAGCGCGCCGCCACCACCAAGAGCAGCGCGAAGGCCACCGCGACCTCGGCGAGCAAGACCGCGCAGAGCGCGGCCGACGCCGCCACCGAGGGCGCCAAGAAGGTCGGTGACTGAGAGCACGACGAGGGACAGCTGAGGCTGTTCTGATCCCTCGCCACGGCCCCGGCGTCCCGCGTGGACCCGGGGCCGTGGTGCGTCCCGGTGATTTCCCCGGACCCGCGGGGGCGGGACGGCGTAGCCCGTTCGGGTGGTGTCGACCGAACCGCCGGACACGCCGCCCCGAGCACGCCGACGATGGGTCCGTCGACACGGGGGGTGTCGACGGAAGGTGGAGAACGACGAATGCCGGACCTGCGCATGCTCCCGACGCCGATCAAGGGGCGGATCCGCCTGTGGCGCTGCCGCCGCAAGCACCCGTACCGCTGCCCGCACCGGCCGGGATTCCACCCGCCCCGTGACTGACCCGCGGCTGACCCGCGGCTGACCGCGCCACTGAGGGGGTCGAGCGGCGCCTGCGTACGCTGGGGGCGTGGACATCTTTGCCGTGCAGGGTTACGGATCCCTGGCGATCCTGCTCGTGTTGCTGCTGGTGAAGGTCTTCGCCTTCACCAACTCGATCCTGTTCCCCGCCGAGGCGTACGACGCCGCGGGGAAGTGGACGAAGCCGGCCTGGGCCACGGTGCTGGGGGTGGCGGTCGCGGCGCAGGTCGTGCTGATCGGGGCGGGACCGTTCGGCCTGATCAACCTGGCCTTCACGATCGCGGCGCTGGTCTACCTCGCCGACGTGCGGCCGGCGCTGAGCTCGGTGACCCGTGGCTAGTCTGGTTACGTGCCGGTAGGCTTCTGTCATGGTCACCGAGATCGCTGAGCACGGGCCCGACGTGGCGAGGGACGCGCACCGCCCGTGGGGCTCCTGGCACGTCATCGACGACGGCCAGGGGTACAAGGTCAAGCGGATCCACGTGCTGCCCGGCCAGCGGATGTCGTACCAGACCCACCAGTACCGTTCCGAGCACTGGGTGGTGATCTACGGGATGGCCACCTGCGTCATCGACGGCCGGACCACCGTGGCCGGCCCCGGCGAGTCCGTCGACGTCCCCCAGGGCGCGGCGCACCGGATCTGCAACGAGCACGCCGAGGAGCTCATCATCATCGAGGTCCAGCACGGCGCCTACACCGGCGAGGACGACATCTGCCGCCTCGAGGACGACTACGGCCGCGGCGAGGGCTGAGCGGACCCCTGGCGCGACGAACCGTCACTCCTGGCGCGACGAACCGTCACTCCTGGCGCGACGAGTGGGCGGGGATGGCGGGCCGAACTGTCCGTCGTGGCGCCACGGGGGACGGGTCGAGCAACCACGAGTGACGGTTCGACGCTCCCTTCCTGACGGTTCGTCGCGCCACGAGGGACGGTTCGGGTCGGCTTCGGGTCAGGCGAGGTCGGCGTCGACCAGGCGGGCGACCAGGTCGGGGAAGCTGACGGTGGGGGACCAGCCGAGCTCGGTGCGGGCGCGGGTCGGGTCGCCGGTGAGGTCGGCGGCGTCGGTGGGGCGCACCAGGTCGGGGTCGACCTCGACCAGCGGCTCCCAGTCCTCGATGCCGGCGTGGGCGAACGCGGCGGCGACGAGCTCGCGCACGCTGTGGCTCTCCCCGGTCGCGACCACGTAGTCCCGTGGCCGCTCGGCACGGGCGGCCAGCACCATCGCCGCGACGTGGTCGGGCGCCCAGCCCCAGTCGCGGCGTACGCCGAGGTCCCCCAGCACCAGCCGCGACGCCTCGCCCCGGCGGATCGCGGCCACCCCGCGGGTGATCTTGCGGGCCACGAACCGCTCCGGTCGCCGGGGCGACTCGTGGGTGTAGAGGATCGCGGAGACCGCGTGCAGCCCGCGGGTGCGGTGCACCCCGACCATGTGGTGCGCGAACGCCTTGGCCGCGCCGTACGGGTTGACCGGCCGGACCGGGGTCTCCTCGTCCTGCGGGCTCGTCGCCGGCGCCCCGAAGATCTCCGCGCTCGAGGCCTGCACGAAGCGCACCTGCTCGCCCCTCGCCTCCTGCACCTGCCAGGCGGACTCCATCAGCCCGACCGCCCCGGTGCCGTTGATCGCCGCGGTGTGGTCCGGCCGCTGCCAGGACAGCCCCACCGAGCTGAGCGCTGCGAGGTTGTAGACCTCGTCGGGGGCGAGGTCGTGCAGCAGCCGGCGGGTGGCCGCCACGTCGGTGACGTCGCCGGCGTGCACGACCACGTCGGCCGGCAGGTGCGGGTCCGGTACGCCGCCCCGTCGCGCGAGCGCGTGCACCTCCAGCCCGTCGGCCAGCAGCCGCTCGGCGAGGTAGCCGCCGTCCTGCCCGTGGATCCCGGTGACGAACGCCCTCACCGGGGCCGGCCCCCCAGCTCGGCGAGGTCGGACTCGACCATCATCCGCACCAGGTCGGTGAACCCCACGCGCGGCTTCCAGCCCAGCACCTCGTGCGCCTTGCCGGCGTCCCCCACGAGCTGGTCGACCTCCGCGGGGCGGCGCAGCCGCGCGTCCTGGCGGACGTACGGCGTCCAGTCGTCGATGCCGACGCAGCCGAACGCCACGTCGAGCAGCTCGCGGATCGAGTGCGTCTCCCCGGTCGCGACCACGTAGTCGTCGGGCTCGGGCTGCTGCAGCATCAGCCACATCGCCTCGACGTAGTCGCCGGCGTACCCCCAGTCACGCTGGGCGTCGAGGTTGCCCAGCACCAGCTCGTCGGCCTGCCCGAGCGCGATCCGCGCGACGCCCTGGCTGACCTTGCGGGTGACGAACTCGGGTCCGCGGCGCGGGGACTCGTGGTTGAACAGCATCCCGGACGAGGCGTGCATCCCGTAGGACTCGCGGTAGTTGACGGTCATGTGGTGGCCGAACGCCTTCGCGACCCCGTACGGCGACCGGGGCCACAGCAGGGTCCGCTCGTGCTGCGGGACCTCCTGCACCCGCCCGAACATCTCCGAGCTGGAGGCCTGGTAGAAGCGGATGCTCGCCGGGTCGTCGCCGGCGGCGTGGCGCACCGCCTCGAGCATGTTCAGCACGCCCTTGGCGGTGACGTCGGTGGTGATGTGGGCGTTGTCCCAGGAGTAGGCGACGTACGAGACCGCCCCGAGGTTGTAGACCTCGTCGGGCTGGGCCGCCTTCAGCGCCCGCATCAGGCTGGACTGGTCGGTCAGGTCGCCGGTGTGCAGGTGTACGTCGGGCACCAGCCGGTGCACCTGCTCGCGCTTGGGGTTGCTCTGCCCGCGGATGAGCCCGTGGACGTCGTACCCCTTGGCCAGCAGCAGCTCGGCGAGGTAGAGCCCGTCCTGGCCGGTGATGCCGGTGATCAAGGCGGTGGGCACGGGGCGGCGTCCTGGGGGTCGAGGGGAGGTGGTCGGGGCAGGAGGATTCTCGCACCGGGGGACGCGGGGGCCGGACCGGGTCGTGATCAACCACATGGTTGACAAAGGGTCGCGGGCGGGTGCAGTGTTGTGCTCAACCAGTCGGTTGAACAGGAGGGGTGTGAGCGTGGGCGAAGCGTTGCCGGACCACGACGGGGAGGACCGGCTCTCCCGGGCCTTCTCGGCACTGGCCGACCCGATCCGGCGCGACATCGTCGTGCGCCTCACCGAGGCCGAGGCCACGATCGGCGAGCTCGCGGCGTCGTACGACGTGAGCCTGCAGGCGGTCTCGAAGCACGTGAAGGTGCTCGAGGACGCCGGCGTGGTGACCCGCAGCCGGGATGCGCAGCGGCGACCGGTGCACCTGGACGCGCAGGTCCTGGACCTGATGTCGGGGTGGATCGAGCGCTACCGGCGCCGGGCCGAGGAGCGCTACCGGCGGCTGGACGCCGTGCTCGCGGACCTCGACGACTCGACCGACACGACCACGAAGGAGGACGCATCATGAGCACCACCCAGCAGGCGGCCGAGGCCCGGATCGAGGCAGACCCGAGCGTCCCCGCCATCCACATCACCCGCGACTTCAGCGCGACGCCGGCGCAGCTGATGCGCGCCCACACCGACCCGGAGCTGTTCGCCCGGTGGGTCGGCCCGGCCGACATCGGGACCACCATCGACACCTGGGACGCCCGCGACGGCGGGTCGTGGCGGTTCCGCAACCACCGCGGCGACTGGGAGACCGCGTTCCGCGGGTGCTTCCACACGGTGCGTCCCGACCGGCTGGTGCAGACCTTCACCTGGGAGGAGATGCCGGACTCGGTCGCCCTGGAGACGATGACCCTCACCGACCTCGGCGACGGGCGCACCCGGCTGCACGCGACCTCGCTGATGGGGTCCTTCGAGGAGCGCGACGGGATGCTGAGCAGCGGCATGGACGTCGGCGTGAACGACGGGTACGCCGCCCTGGACCGGATGCTCGCCGAGGGGGAGCTGTGACCGTGCCCGACGGGCCGGCCGCCCGGCACCGCTGGATCGCGGACGGGTTCGGCGCCCGGGCACGGGGGGTCGGGCCCGACGGTTGGGACGCCCCCGCCCCCGTGGAGGGGTGGGCCGCGCGGGACGTCGTACGCCACCTCGTCGAGTGGTTCCCGGGCTTCCTCGCCGGGGGCACCGACGTGGTGCTGCCGGAGGGGCCGCCGGTGGACGCCGACCCCGTCGGGGCGTGGGAGGTGCGGGCGTCGGCGGTGCAGGCGCTGCTGGACGGCGACGCCGGCGCACGGGCCTTCGACCACCCGCAGGTGGGGGCGATGCCGCTGGACGTCGCGATCGACCGGTTCTACACCGCCGACGTGTTCCTGCACACCTGGGACCTGGCGCGCGCGACCGGGCAGGACGAGGCGCTGGACCCCGACCTCTGCGCCGAGCTGCTGGCCGGGATGGAGCCGATGGAGGAGCTGATGCGGGCCAGCGGGCAGTACGGCCCGCGGGTGGCCGTGCCCGACGAGGCGGACGTGCAGACGCGGTTGCTGGGGTTCATCGGCCGCCGGCCATGACCTGGGGACGAGTGGTTGCGGGCGAGGCGTGCCTGAGCATGCTTGGAGGGCATGGGCGAGAGGGGGCACCATGGTGGGCATGACGCTGGCGGAGCCGCACCGCGGCCCGATGACGGTGGCCGACCTCGCGGGCCTGCCCGATGACGGGCGCCGGTTCGAGCTCATCGACGGGATGCTCTTCGTGAGCCCGGCCCCGAGGCCGAGGCACCAGGGAGTGGTGGGCGAGCTGCTGACCAGGCTCCGCGCGGTCGAGCCCGCCGGGCTGCGGGTCATGGTGGGGCCGCTCGACGTGCGGCTCGATGACGCGACCAACCTGCAGCCGGACCTGCTGGTCGCCCGGGCGGACGACTTCGCGGAACGGGACCTCCCCGTCGCGCCCCTGCTGGCGGTCGAGGTGCTCTCACCCAGCACGCGGCTCTACGACCTCCACACCAAGCGGGCGGCGTACGAGGCGGCCGGGTGCGCGTCGTACTGGGTGGTGGACCCGGACGAGCCGTCGCTGACGGCCTGGGAGCTGGTCGAGGGCCGGTACGTCGAGGTGGCGCACGTGGTGGGGGAGGATCGCTGGGCCGCGCGGGCGCCGTACCCGGTGACCCTCGCGCCGCGCGACCTCGTGCGGGACTGAACCGCGGGTAGCCTCGCCGCATGCCCCTGGACCCCACGCTCGCGACCGTGCTCGAGGCGATGGCCGCCGCCTACCCGCCGCTGCCCGCGGGGACACCGGAGGAGGCGCGCCGGACGATGCGCGCGATGACCGTCGACCGCCTCCGGCCCGAGGACGTCGTACCGGTCGGGTCGGTGGAGGACACCACCGTGCCCGGCGCCGCCGGCGACCTCCCCGCGCGGCTCTACCGGCCCGAGGCGGAGGGACCGCGGCCGACCGTGCTGTGGCTGCACGGGGGCGGCTGGGTGGTCGGCGACCTCGACACCGCCGACCAGACCTGCCGGCGCATCTGCGCCGGGACCGAGGCGGTGGTGGTGTCGGTCGACTACCGGCTCGCGCCCGAGCACCCCTACCCGGCGGCGTACGACGACGCGCTGGCGGCCGGTGCCTGGGCGGTGGAGAACGTCGAGCAGCTGGGCGGCTCGCCGACCCTGGGGGTCGGGGGCGACTCCGCGGGCGGCAACCTCGCCGCGGGGATCGCGCAGGACCGGCCGGGTGACGTGGACGCGCAGCTGCTGGTCTACCCGTCGGTGGACATGTTCGGGCAGTGGGACTCCCGCGGGGAGGACGACGAGGAGCAGTTCTTCGACCTGGCGACGATGCAGTGGTTCGGCGGGCTCTACCTGGGCGGGAGCGGGCACGTGGAGCCCGACGACGCGCGCCTGTCGCCGTTCCGTGCGCCCTCGCTGACCGGGCAGCCGCCGACGGTCCTCGCGACCGCGGAGCACGACCCGTTGCGCGACGAGGGGCAGGCGTACGCCGACGCGCTGGTCGAGGCGAGTGTCGAGGTGGAGGCGGTCTCCTACCCGGGGCTGGTGCACGGCTTCCTCGACTTCTACGATGCGGTGCCCGCGGCCGCTGAGGCCGTGGACGACGTGATCGCGCGGTTCGCGGGGCTGCTCGACCGCTGAGCCTCCGCGCCGCTCGGCGGACGTCATACGTCCCTCGGGGTATGGCGATCGGACCGTATGACGTCCCTGGCCGACGTCATACACGTCGCGCCCTACTGCCTCCGGAACGTATGACGTCCGCGCCGGGAGGAGCGGACCCAGAGCCCGGCGGGGTCGGACACCGGGGCCAGCGAGCGCTTCACCACCTTGTTCGTGGGGGTGCGGGGGAGGGCGTCGACGACGCGCAGGTACGCCGGCACCTGCTTGGGGCCCAGGTCCGGTTGCCGGGACAGCCAGGCGGCGAAGTCGTCGGGGTCGAACGCCGCGCCGTCGGCCAGCTCGGCCACGGCCAGCACCTGGTCGCCCACGGCCTCGTCGGGGGTGGCGACGACCGCGACGGCCGCGAACGCGGTGTACCGGCCGAGCAGCCGCTCGAGCGGGGCGGCGGCGAAGTTCTCCCCGTCCACGCGCAGCCAGTCCGAGCTGCGGCCGGCGAAGTAGAAGAACCCCGCCCCGTCCCGGTAGGCGAGGTCGCCGGACCACACCCACCCGTGGCGCAGCCGGGCGGCCTCGGCCTCGGGGTTGCGGTAGTACCCCTCGAACAGGTGCGCCCCGGTGGTGTTGACGATCTCGCCGGTCGCCTCCTCGGCGTTGACCAGCCGGCCGCGCGCGTCGAACTCCGCCCGCGGGCACTCCCGACCGCTCTCCGGGTCGACCACGATCGTGCCCTCGGCGGCCACCCCCAGCGATCCGGGCGGGGTGTCGGGGGTGCGGATGATCGCGATCTCGCCCTCGCTGGAGCCGAACGAGTCGATCACGCGGCAGCCGAACCGCTCGGAGAACCGCGCGATGTCGGCCTCGGAGGCCTCGTTGCCGAACGCGATGCGCAGGGGGTTGTCCGCGTCGTCGGGTCGCTCCGGGGTGGCGAGGACGTAGTTGAGCGGCTTGCCGACGTAGTTGAAGAACGTCACCCCGTGCCGGCGTACGTCGTCCAGCCAGGCGCTCGCGGAGAACTTGCGGCGCAGCACGATCCGCCCGCCCGTCGCGACCGCCGGCGCGACGCCGGCCATGATCGCGTTGGAGTGGAACATCGGCATCACCACGTAGAACACGTCGTCCCGGGTGAGGCCGCGACGCTCGACCTGCTGGTGCGCGATGCGTGCCATCCGGCCCTGGGTGCACCGGACCGCCTTGGGCGCCGAGGTGGTGCCGGAGGTGAAGATCAGTGAGAGCAGGGTGTCGGGCGTGGGGGGTGGCCCGGGTGGTCGAACCTGTTCTCCGGGTGGTCGGGCGTGTCGAGACCAGTCGGCATCGAGCAGCGGTACGTCGAGGCCCAGCCCCGCGACCAGGTCGCGGCGCGAGTCGTCGTACACGACCACCTGGCAGTCGGTGAAGGTGATGTCGCGGGCGAGCTCCTGGCCGCGGCGGGTGGGGTTGATGCCGACGACGGCGGTGCCGGAGATCGCGGCGCCGAGCCACCAGAAGAGGTTCTCGGGGGAGTTCTCCAGCGCCAGCCCCACGTGCGGCGGGCGGTCGGGGTCGAGCAGGTCGCGGGCGAGCGCCGCCCGGGCCCGGGCCTCGGCGACCACCTCGCGCCACGTCCAGGAGTGGCCCTCGAAGACCAGCGCGGTCGCGTCGTCGTCGGCGCGCGCGAGGACCAGGTCGGCGAAGGCCTCGCTCACGCGTCCCCCTGGGTCAGGGTGGCGATCTCGGTGATCCCGATCAGGACCACCGCCAGCGACAGGGCGAGGCCCGCCCGACCACCGCGGGCCTGGTGCTGCGCGCCCTCGTTGCGGCGCAGGTGACGGGTCATGCTCTCCAGCAGCACCCAGCTGGACAGCAGCACCGCCAGCCCGAGGGTGACCAGGGCGAACCGGCCCAGCTCGTGCAGGGTCAGCCGCACCATGATCGCGGCGCCGGCGACGATCGCCAGCGCCGTCCGCTGCCAGGCCAGGGTGGTGCGCGCCCCGGCGAACCCGATGTCGAAGGTGCTCATCCCGCGTCCCTCAGCCACTCACCGCGACGCCGACGACGGCGGCCACCCCGATCGCGAGCAGCCCGATGGTGAGCACCCCGCCCACGCCGAACGACGGGAGCCGGCCGCCGGTACGCATCGCCCGTTCGGCCATGGCCCACCGGATCCAGGCGGCGACGGCGCAGAGGACCCCGAGCAGGTTCAGGGTGGTGGAGAGGGCCGACTGGAGGGCCTGGTTGACCGACAGGTTGACGACGTCGAGCGCGACCCCGGCCGCGAGCAGCGCCAGCCCGGTGCGGATCCAGGCGAGGAACGTGCGCTCGTTGGCGAAGGTGAACCGGTAGTCCGGGTCGGCGCCCTCGGCGTACACCCAGCGGGGCCAGCGGCGGTCGGACTTCTCCTCGGGCACGCGCGCTCCTCCTCGCGGATGGATGGGTCAGGCCCGATGCTATGGGGTGGGGACGGGTCGATCCGGCGCTGTCCCGCTGTCGACTCCTTGTAACGCGCAGTTGTGACGTCCAGCGGACCGCTATATGGGTTCGATGGATGCGGTAACCCCGCGTTACAAGCGGGGTGGGGGGAGCATCGGGCGGGTGACGGCGAAGCCGCGGCCTCACCAGACCAGGCGCCGCGCCCGCACCGCCAGCCAGGTCGAGACCACCACCGTGAGCACGCCGATCGCGCAGGAGCCGAGGAGCGCGCGGACGAACGCCGCCTCGTCCGGCTCCCCGCCGACGGTCAGCAGGAACGCCGCGAGTGTGGACCCCAGCGAGAACCCCAGGTAGCGCACCAGCATGTTGAACGCCACCGCGCTGCCGGTCTCGGCCGGCGGGACCGCCCGGACCAGCAGCCCGGGGATGGCCGCCAGCGCCAGCCCGCTGCCCAGGCCGGCCAGCATCATGGCCACCCCCAGCTGCCAGACGTTCGCGTGCAGCAGGGTCATCGAGACGAAGGCGAGGAGGTACGTCGCCGAGCCGATCGGGAGCAGCATCAGCGGGTTGACGACCGACCCGAGGCGGCGACCGACCCGGCTGCCGGCGACGCTGACCAGGGAGTAGGGCACCAGCAGCCACCCGGCCGCGGACACCCCGAGGCCCAGGCCCCAGCCGTCGGCCTGCACGACGATGACGCTCAACGGAAGCAGCAGGTAGACGCCCACCCCGATCAGCGCCGAGGTGGCGTGCGCGAGGAGGGGGACGGGCCGGGCGGCGAGGCGGACGTCGACGATCGGGTGCCGGGCCCGGCGTGCCCACGGCACCCACGCCGCCCACGCGCCGACCGCGACCAGGCCGAGGATGGCCAGCACCCAGCCGGGAGCGCGGGTGAGCTCGGCCAGCGCGAGCAGGGCGGCCGCCGTACCCGCCGAGAGCAGGAGCGTGCCCACCCAGTCCACCGGCATCGTGCGGTCCCGCCGGCTCGGCGGCAGCGCGACCGCGGCGAGCACCAGCGTGACCAGGGCGAGCGCGACCGTCGCGCCGAACGCGACCCGGATCCCCCAGGCCTGCGCGAGCATCGCCGCGACCGGGTAGCCCAGGCCCGCGCCGGCGACGGTGGTCACTGACAGGATCGCGATGGCGTTGCTGCGCTTCTCGGTGGGGATCGCCTCGCGGGCGATGGCGATCGCGACCGGGGTGAGGCCGTACCCCAGCCCCTGCAGCGTGCGGCCGGCGAGGAACCACGGGTAGGCCAGCGGCAGGGTGCAGAGGAGACCACCGAGGGTGACCGCGGCGAGGCCGCCGAGGACGAAGCCGGTACGGCGGCGCCCGGCCGCGAGCCGTCCGATCACCGGGGTCGACACCGCGCCGGCGAGCAGGGTGACCGTGAGCGTCCACTGGGCGGCGGTGAGGGAGACCCCGAAGTCACCGGCGATGTCCGGGACGAGGGGAGCGCCGACCGCGCTCACCACCGCCGGCATCGTGGTGAGGAGCGCCAGCGTGGTGAACAGTGCGGGGTGCGGCCTCGCGGGGGTCGGCTCGGTCACGCCCCGATCCGCCGCAGCGCCGCGTGGGCCTCGACGAGGGAGGGGCCGTACCACGTGAGCAGCCGCCCCTCGAGCAGCTGCGTGGGGGTGCGGGTGAACGCCTCGGGCCCGTCGTCGGCGGTGAAGACGTAGGGCTCGTCGGGCAGGAGCACGACGTCGGGACGCCGTTCCTCGATCTCCTCCGGGGTGGTCTTGGGGTAGCGACCCTGCTGGTCGGGTGGGGCGTCGTCGAAGACGTTGGGCAGGCCCGCGCGGGCCAGCAGGTCGCCGGTGAAGGTGTCGCGGCCGACGACCATCCACGGGTCGCGCCAGATGCACGTGGCGGTGGTGGCGCGGGGGGCCGGCGGCTCCCCGGCCCACAGGCGGCGGGACTCGGGCAGCCAGTCGGGGACCGGCCAGCGCAGGGCCTCGGTGAACAGCCGCTCGAGGGAGTCCAGCGCCTGGGGGAGGGTCTCGATCACCGTCACCCAGACCGGGACGCCGGCGCCCCGGAGGCGGCGTACGTCGAGCTCGCGGTTCTCCTCCTTGTTCACCACGACCAGGTCGGGCTGGAGCGCGGCGATCGCCTTCGTGTCGGGGTTCTTGGTGCCGCGGACGCGGGTGGTGGCCAGGTCGACCGGGTGGGTGCACCACTCGGTCGCGCCGACGATCGCGCCCGCGTCCACGGTGGCGAGGGCCTCGGTGATCGAGGGCACGAGGGAGACCACGCGGCGTACGGGACCGGCGCCCGCCGGGCCGCCGTACGGCGTGCCGAGGTCGTCGTGGACGGTGGCCATGGACCTCACCGTATCGACCGGTACTCCGTGACGCTCGAGCTGTCGATCCGGCCGAACCGCCACCCGAACGTCACGGAGTATCGGGGTGGGGCGTCAGTCGCGCACCGGGTCACCGGTGGGGTCCGGCGCCGCCTCGTCGTCGAGGAA
>CAZRKV010000036.1:0-5836 GCA_964600305.1 uncultured Nocardioides sp.
CGCGGCCCGGCTGCTGCGGGTGCTGCTCGGGGCCTGACGCCCGGGGACCCCTAGGGCCCCGGCGTCCACGGGCCGGCCCGCGCACGGCCCTGCGGTTCGATGAGCCGGCCGAGCGCGGGTGGTCCGGTCGTCTCCACCTCGACGAGGACCTCGCGCCCCTGCTGCTCGCACCGGGCCAGCCGGGCGGTGTTGGCCCGCGCGACCCGCGCGGCGGTGGCGCACGGGTCGTCACCCCGCTGCAGCCCGGCCGCCCCCGCGAGCGCCGCCAGGTCGGCCGCCGCCTGGGCCCGCCGGTGGGCCTCGACGATGCCGGCCACGGTGGCGTAGCCGGCCGCGAGGAAGAGCAGGACGCCGACCATCGCGATCGCCACCAGGGTGGCGCTGCCGCGCTCGTCGCGCCTCACGGGCGGGTGTCCTCGGCCAGGGCGACGGCCTCGGCGGTCAGGTCCACCCCCGCCACGTCGGCCAGCACGCCCCCGGGACCGTCCACCCGTGCCTCCACCCGGACGGTCACCAGCCCGTCGCCGCGGCGCACGCTGATCCGGGCCCCGTCAGGGGCGATCCGGCGCCCGAGGTCCAGGGCCCCGGCCTCGGGGTCGGAGCGGGCCAGCGCCCGGGCCGCCTCGCGTGCGGCGTCCACGGTGCGCACCTGGGCGACCCCCAGCCCCACCACCCACGCGAGCGCCACGGTGAGCACGACCAGCACCGGCAGCACCATCACGGTCTCGGCGGTGACGGCCCCGTGCTCGGGACGGGCCCGGCCGGAGCCGGTCGGCCCCGGCCGCACCCGGCAGGTCACCCGATCCCCAGCAGCCCGAGCACGTGGTCGAACAGGGTCTTGAGCAGCTGGTCACCGAAGCCCCCGGTCAGCAGGGCGTAGAGCAGTCCGGCGAGCCCGGCTCCGGCGGCCGTGCCGACGGCGTACTCCGCGGTGGTGATCCCCTGCTCCCCGCGAACGCTCCGGGGGGTCGGGCAGGTGGGCGTGTCCGTCATCATCTTCCTCCTCAGGTCGGGCCCACCCGGACGAGCGGACCGTGTCGGCCACGCTGCCGCCGCGGGCCGTCGATCGCCCACCCCCGCCGGGAGCGCTGTGGACCGGGGCCCGGGAGCCGCGCCCTGTGGAGGCGGGCCGGCTCACCCGCCCGGTCACCAGGCCAGGCCCTCGACGGCGCCGAGGACCAGCGGCACGATGCCCAGCAGCAGGAAGGCCGGCAGCAGGCACAGGCCCAGCGGCACCGCGGCCTTGACGCCGACGGTGCGGGCCCGGTCCTCGGCCTCGGCCCGGGCGTGGGCGGACAGCTCCTCGGCCAGGTCGCGGACGGCCTCGACCACCGGGGCGCCGGAGGCCTCGGCCCGGGCGAGGGTGCGCCCCAGGCGGCCCAGCTCGGGGTGGGCCGCGAGGTCGCCCCAGACCGTCGCCGGTGCGGCCCCGAGGGCCAGCCGGGCCCGCACCGGCCGCAGCTCGTCGGCCACCGGACCGGGGAGCGCGGTGCAGGCCAGGTCCATCGCCGCACCCGGCGCCGCCCCGGCGTGCAGCGCGGCGGCGTACAGCTCGACGAAGGAGGGGAGGTCGTGGCGGCGCCGCTCGCGCCGGCGGCGGTCCTCCGGGGACTCGGCCCGGGACGCGACCACCAGCACGCCGACGAGGGCCGCGGGGGCAGCCACGACCGCCCACGGTGGTCCGAGCAGGAACCAGGCACCCAGGGCGGCGGACGTGGCCCAGGCCCACCGCCACCGCACCAGGATGCCGTCCTCGGAGTCCCCGGAGCGAGCCGTCCCGGTCCCGGCGGCCGACCGGGCCGCCCCCAGGCGCGGCGGCCCGGGTGGCACCCACAGGGCGACCCCCACGGCTGCGCAGGCGACCACCACCACGTCGGGGCCACTCATCGTGCCCCTGCCTCGACCCCGTCGGCGATCGCCTCGATCCACCACAGCCCGGCCCACCCGAGGGCGAGGCCACCGGCCAGGCAGGCCAGCCCGAGCGGGGACCCGAGCAGGAAGCCCACCGGGTCACCGCCGATGCTCCCTCCCATCAGCAGCGCCAGGAGGGGCAGGGCCGCGACCAGCCGGGCGGTGGCCCGGGCCGAGGCGAGCTCCGAGCCCACCACGCGACGGGTCGCTGCCGCCGCCCGGGTGAGGGCGGCGACCCGGGTGACGGCCTCGGCCAGGCCCGCCCCCGAGGCCTGGGCCACCTGCCAGGCGGCGGCGACCAGGCGCAGGTCCCCGGCCCCGGGGCGCGCCGCGAGCAGCCGCAGGGCGGTCGGCACGTCACCGCCGACGGCCTGCGCCCGGGCGGCCGGGGCCAGCTCCGGCCACGCGTCCGCAGCGCGGGCGAGGGCCCGCGCCGGTGGCTGTCCCGCCCCGAGCTCGGCCGCCAGCAGCTCGCACAGCTCGGCGACCCCGGCACTGCGCCGGGTCGCCTCCCGCCGGGCCTCGGCACGCCGCCACAGGGCTGCCGCCCCGGTGACCACCGCCCCCGCCAGGAGACCCCAGGCCAGGACCCGACCGTCGGCGAGCACCACGACCGCAGCACCGCCGGCCAGACCGGCCGGGACCAGGCGTCCCCACCAGGCCCGGGCGGTGTCCTGCGCGGCTGCGAGACCCCCGACCAGCCGTGGGTGCGGCGCGACGGACAACCAGGCCGCCGCGCCGGCGCAGATCGATGCCAGGAGCGGGGTCACCGCTGCAACCGTCCGGCGAGCTGGTCCGCCCCCGGCCCGGACACCAGCTCGCCCTCGTCGGTGAACCGGACCGCCTCCACCATCCGGACCAGTCCGTCGCCGCCCCGGACGGGGACCGCCACCTGGCGCAGCCTCCGCGTGCCCCCGCGCGAGCGATCGAGGTGGACCACCACCCCCACCGCGGAGGCCAGCTGGCTGTGCGCGGCCTCCCGGGGCAGGCCCGCGGCCAGTGCGAGGGCCTCGATCCGGGCGGCGACGTCGACCGCGGAATTGGCGTGGAGGGTGCCGCACCCTCCCTCGTGGCCGGTGTTGAGGGCAGCCATGAGGTCCACCACCTCCGCCCCACGCACCTCCCCCACCACCAGCCGGTCCGGACGCATCCGGAGGGCCTGCCGGACCAGGACCTCCAGCCCGATCGTGCCCACCCCCTCGATGTTGGCCGGCCGGGCCTCCAGGCCGACCACGTGCGGGTGTTCGGGCCGCAGCTCGGCCGCGTCCTCGACCAGGACCAGCCGTTCCCGGGGGTCGGCCAGCGACAGCAGCGTGTTGAGCAGGGTCGTCTTGCCGCACCCGGTGCCTCCGCTGACCAGGAACGCCACCCGGGCCTCGACCAGCCGACGCAGCAGCCGGGCCCCCTCGCCGGTGAGGGTGCCGGCCCCGACCAGGTCCCCGAGCCCGAAGACGCGGGAACCCGGGACGCGCAGCGAGAGCAGGGTCCCCGGCTTCGCGACCGGCGCCAGCACGGCGTGGAAGCGGGTGCCGTCGGGCAGCCGCACGTCGACGTGCGGGACGGCGTCGTCGAGGCGGCGGCCTCCGCGCGCGGCCAGGCGCTGGGCCAGGCGGCGTACGGCGTCCTCGTCCGGGAAGCGCACGTCGGCCGGCTCCAGGCCTTCCCCGCGGTCGAGCAGGACCTCCTCCGGCCCGTTGACCAGGACGTCGGTGACCCCGGGGGTGCGCAGCAACGGTTCGAGCGGGCCGGCCCCCACGACCTCCCGCTCGAGCGCCTCGTGCACCGCCAGCACCGTCGCGTCACCGACCGGGGCCCCCTGGCGGCGCAGCGCATCGGCGACCCGGTGCGGGGTCAGCTCGCCGGGCTCGCTGGCCAGCACCTCGCGCACCGACTCCAGCAGGTCACCGGCCAGCGGGTTCACGCCACTGCCCGGAGGTCGCCGAGCACGGTGCGGGCACCCCGCGCGAGCACCCCGCGTCGCGCACGCAGCGGGCCGGCGCCCAGGTCCAGGGCCTCGTCCAGGCCGCGCTGGTCCCGCATGGCCAGGCGGACCGGGAGCCCGGTGACCCGCGCCAGGTCGGGTGGTTCGACCCCGGTGCCGCGGACCACCATGGAGGCCGGGAGACCGCGCAACCGCGCAGCGATCCGGGCCGCCGCGGCCGCCCCGGTCACGGTGCCGACCGCGACCAGGACCACGTGGTCGCAGCGCCCCAGGACCTCCTCCACCGACGGGTCCGTGGCCCGGGGGAGGTCGACGACCACGACGTCGTGCCCGCGCCGGGCCGCCGACAGTGCCTCCCGCACCGCGAACACCGGCGGCGGAACGGCGGCGGCCTCCCCCCAGGTGAGCACGCCCAGCTCCCCGCGGCGGGGCACCGCCTCGCGCAGGGAACGGGCACTCAGCCGGCCGGTGGTCTGCCCGAGGGACTCCCACCCGACGCCGCTGAGCCCGTCGAGGCCGAGCACCCGGTCCACACCGGGACCCCACGGGTCGGCGTCGACCAGCAGGGCAGCCCCCTGGCGGGCGGCCACCTCCGCGAGCGCACAGGCGAAGGTGGTGGCGCCTGCGCCACCCGACCCACCCACGACGCCGACGGTCAGGGCCGGTTCGCTGCGGGCCTCCCCGAGGTCGGTGAGCAGCTCCACCAGCCAGGTGCCGGACTCGGGCAGGGCGGCGACGTTCTCGGCCCCCAGCCCGAGCGCGACCCGGAAGAGCGCGTCGGGCACCCGGCCCCGGACCACCACGTGGACGGCCGCCCGCCGGGGTGGGTCCGCGCCGGCCACGTCCGCGGCCACGTCGCCGCCCACCAGCACCAGCGGCGCCGCCGGCCACTCCCGCAGCAGGTCGTCGGTCCCGCCACGGACCTCGGGGGTGACCCCGGCCGCCGCGGCCAGCCGGGACACCTCGGCGGCGAGATCGGTGTCACGGGTGAGCACGAGGGGTGTGAGCGCCATGCCCCGAGGCTGCCGCCGTCCCACGGTGGCGGGGAGGCGGCGTACCCGACCTGTGGACGAGGCCGCCGTGCCGCGGACTTGTGGACGGCCTGCGGCTCGTGCGCTCGCCGGCGTCCTATGCTGGCCCCATGCTCGCCCGCCCCACCGCGGCGTTCTTCGACCTGGACAAGACGATCATCGCCAAGTCGAGCACGCTGGCGTTCAGCAAGCCGTTCCAGGCCGGGGGCCTGATCTCGCGGCGCACCGTGCTGCGCTCGGCGTACGCCCAGTTCGTCTACCACGTCGGCGGTGCGGACCACGACCAGATGGAGAAGATGCGGCAGTTCCTGTCGCAGCTGAGCGCGGGGTGGGACGTCGCCACCGTGCGCGAGATCGTCGCCGAGACCCTGCACACCATCGTCGAGCCGCTCGTGTACGACGAGGCGGTGACCCTGATCGAGGAGCACCACCTGGCCGGTCGGGACGTCGTGGTGGTCTCTGCCTCGGGCTCGGAGGTGGTGGAGCCGATCGGCGCGATGCTCGGCGCCGACCGGGTGGTCGCGACCCGGCTCGCGGTGGAGGAGGGCAAGTACACCGGGGAGATCGACTACTACGCCTACGCCGAGGAGAAGGCCCGCGCCATCGAGGAGCTGGCCGAGACCCACGGCTACGAGCTGGCCGACTGCTACGCCTACAGCGACTCGATCACCGACGTGCACATGCTCGAGGTGGTCGGCCACCCGCACGTGGTCAACCCCGACAAGGAGCTGCGCCGGGTGGCCAGCGAGCGCGGGTGGCCGGTGCTGGTCTTCGATCGGCCGGTGACCCTGCGCAGCCGGCTCGCGCCGGTGGCCAAGCCCACCCTCGCGGCCCTGGCCGTCGGGAGCGCCGCGGCCCTCGGGTCGGCGGTGTACGTCGGCGTGCGTCGCCGCCTGTCGGCCTAGGATCCACCGCCTCCGGGCCCGGCATACACCGCCTCCGGGCCCGGCAT
>CAZRKV010000036.1:5936-15073 GCA_964600305.1 uncultured Nocardioides sp.
CACCGCCTCCGGGCCCGGCATACACCGCCTCCGGGCCCGGCATCCACCGCCTCCCGACCCGGGATCCGGAGCACCAACGCGCCCGGAAGTCAAGCCTTGTGGCGCGCCCGGGGCCGGCGTACAAAGGAGGCAAGAACTCCACAGATCAACACGTGAGCCGGGTACCCACGCGGCGACCTACCCTTCCTACAGGGCGCGTGCGATTCGGGAAATGCCCGACGCAGCATACGGAACTGCACGCCTGGTAGCCACGGTCTCACGTGTGAGTAGAGCGGCACCCGCATCCCACCGACGCGGGTGCCGCTCGCACGTGCTCCTCCTCGCTCCCCCTCGCTGCACGCGAGGCCCCTCAGTCGCGCAGCGGGCTCGCCTCGGCCCCCGCCGCGTAGGCCTCCGCGGCGTACAACAGCCAGGAGTGGACCCCGGCCCGTCCGCCGTCGCGGTAGCCGCGCAGGTTCGACTCGTACTGCGCCCGCAGGGCCAGGTGCCCTGCTTCGGGCACCACCAGCGACTTCTCGTCCACCCCCCGGGCGACGAGCACCAGCCGCTCCAGGGCGCGGGCGACGATCCCGTTGTGGGAGGCGAAGGGCTCGGCGGTGGCGACATCGGCGTGCAGCACGGCGGCCAGCACCTGGGCGGGGGTGTCGGTCCGCAGCTGCAGCAGGTGAGCCAGCCCGCTCAGCCGCTGCGCCGACTCGGCGTCCCGGGGCCGGCCGAGCTCCTCCTCGGGCAGCGTCCCGGTCGCCGCCGTCGCGTGCAGCCGGGCGAGGACCTGCAGCGGGGCCCGCTGGAGCACCGGGACCTGGCCGAGGAGCATCGTCGAGACGCGCATGGCGTCGGCCGTCACCTGGTCCTGCTCACCGGCCCGGGCCTCCTCCAGGGTGCAGGTGGCGCCCTCGAGCACGGCGCTGGCGTGCGCCCCCCGGAACAGCGACTCGGCCGTCGACTCGGGGGAGGTACGGCGCAGCCCCCGGTCGCGCAGCATCACGTCGATGCCGTCCCGGGTCGCAGCGTGGGCGGAGGGGACGCCTTCCAGCTCGATGAGCCAGGCCAGGGGGTCGTGGGGCATGGGCGAATCGTAGGCGTGGGGCCACACCCGCCCGGCGAGGGACCCGGGGCCACCGATCCCCGGGCGGTAACCTCGGACCGATGGACGCGCACGTGCCACGGGAAGTGCCCCCGTGCCCAGCTGAGGCCCTCGACTGGCTGGTCGGGGCGGGCGACCTGCGGGTCCTCGTGCTCGGCGACGACCGCCTCGGGCCGGTGCTCGCCGAGCGTGGCCACGAGGTCGTGCGGGAGCCGGCCCAGCCGCCCCGCTCGGTGGACGTGGTCCTCGCGACCCACACGGCCCCGGACGACCTGGCCGAGGTCGCCGGGCTCCTCCGACCCGGGGGCCACCTCGCCCTCCTCGTCAGCGACCGCGACCACCGGATCCCCTGGGCCCGCAAGCTCGACCGGGTGATCGGTGCCGAGGTCACCGAGGACCCCGCGCGCCCCGTGGTGGACTCGAGGTACTTCGGATGGGTCGACGAGCAGGTGCACCGCTCGATGGACCCGGTGAACCACTTCACGCTGCCCGACCTGCTCCGCCGGTGGCCCGCGCTCGCCGACCTCCCGACCGAGGAGCAGGAGGACCGGATCGCCGCGGCCCTGGAGCTGTACGACGAGTACGGGCGGGGCGCGGACGGGATGCAGCTGCCGCTGGTCCACCGGTGCTTCCGCGCGACCGTGGTACCCGACGCCGTACCGGCACCGCCCCGTTCCCCCGAGACGGAGGACGAGGACCGGACCGACCACGACCGGACCGACGACCGGGAGGGTGCCGGTCGGGCGGACACCGACCGGAGCGGGGGTCCGGCGACGGAGCCCGTCGAGGGCGGCCAGATCTTCACCGCCGAGGACTTCGACGACACCGGCATGCTCCTGATCGACTTCCGCTGAGGCCGAGCCCGATGCCCACCTGGTTCCGACGGCGCCGGCGCACCCGCCTGGGCACCGAGGCGGACCGGACCACGTTCCGCACCCTGCACACCGCCAGCCTCGCCTCGCCTGCCCTGCGGGAGGGCCTGAACGCGTCGAGCGCCGCACGCAGCATCCACCACCTCCGCGCGCTGCTCGGTGCCCAGGCGGTCGCCCTGACCGACACCGAGCAGGTGCTCGCCTGGGACGGCGCCGGGCAGCACCACGAGCAGCAGGCCGCCGGTCTCGCCCGCTCGGCGGTGTCGGAGGGATCGACCCAGGTGGCCGACCGCTCCGACCTGCCCTGCGACTCCCCCGGGTGCCCGATCCGCCACGCGATCGTGAAGCCCCTGGTCGTCGAGGACCGGATCATCGGCACCCTGCAGGTCTTCTCCACGACCTCCTCGGCCGGCCTCGTCCGCGCCGCCGACGAGGTCTCCACGTGGGTCACCGGCCAGCTGGAGCTGGCCGAGCTCGACGCCTCCCGCCGCCGGTTGATGGAGGCCGAGGTGCGCGCGCTGCGGGCGCAGATCAGCCCGCACTTCATCTACAACTCCCTCGGGGCGATCGCCAGCTTCGTGCGCACCGACCCCGACCGGGCCCGCGAGCTGCTGCTGGAGTTCGCCGACTTCACCCGCTACTCGTTCCGGCGGCACGGGGAGTACACCACCCTGGCCGAGGAGCTGCGCTCGATCGAGCGCTACCTGCTGCTGGAGCAGGCACGGTTCGGTGACCGGCTGGAGGTGACCCTGCGGGTCGCCCCCGAGGTGCTCCCGGTGACCCTGCCGTTCCTGTGCCTGCAGCCGCGGGTCGAGCGCGCCGCCCGCCACGGCCTCGCCGGCACCGCCGGCGCCGGCACCCCCGACACCGGCTCCGGCGCCGGCTCGGAGACCGGCCGGATCACCATCGCGGCCCGCGACCAGGACACCGAGTGCGTGATCGAGGTCGAGGACAACGGCGTCGGCGAGGACCCCGAGCGGGTACGCCGCCTGCTCGCCGGGGACTTCGAGACCGACGACCACGGCCACGCCTCCATCGGCCTGGGCAATGTGGACGCACGGCTGCGCAACACCTTCGGCGACGACTACGGTCTGGTCGTCGAGACCGCGCCGCACGCCGGCACCAAGGTGGTCGTGCGCGTCCCCAAGTTCGCCCCGGGAGTCCATGCATGAGCCTGCACCGATGAGTCCCCCGCACGAGGAGCACGCCGGCCTGCGGGTGCTCGTGATCGACGACGAGCGTCCGGCCCTCGACGAGCTGGTCTACCTGCTCGACCGCGACCCCCGGGTGGCGGAGATCCACCCCACCGCCAGCGCGACCGAGGCCCTGCGGATGCTGCAGGACCTCGAGGTGGACGTCGCGGTGCTCGACATCGCGATGCCCGGGCTCAACGGCCTCGAGCTGGCCCAGGTGCTCTCCCGGTTCCGGACCCCACCCCCGGTCGTGTTCGTCACCGCCCACGACGAGCACGCCGTGGAGGCCTTCGAGCTCGCCGCGGTCGACTACGTGCTCAAGCCGGTGCGCGCCGAGCGCCTCAGCGAGGCGATCCGTCGGGTGACCGACGCGGTGCGCCGGCCGGTCGCCTCCCCGGAGCAGATCCCGGTCGAGCGAGCCGGCGTGACGCGCTTCATCCTCCGCGAGGACGTCCAGTACGTCGAGGCCCAGGGGGACTACGCGCGGCTGCACACCGCCGAGGACTCCCACCTGCTGCGCACCCCGCTGTCGGCGCTGGAGGAGCAGTGGGCCGACCACGGCTTCGTGCGGATCCACCGCTCGCTGCTGGTCTCGCTGGCGCACGTCGACGAGGTCCGCTCCGAGGGCGGCCGGTTCACGGTGCGGATCGGGTCGACGACGTTGCAGGTGAGCCGGCGCCACACCCCGCACCTGCGGGAGATCCTCAGCCGGCGGGGGCAGCGGTGAACGACCGCGCGGGCGACCGGGTCCGGGTGACGGGTCCTCCGCGGCGCACGCGGTCGACGGCCCCGACCGCCGGCCGCCAGGAGATCGACGCCGCGACCCGGGTGGGGCGCATCTACCTCGGGTCCCTGCTCCGCGAGCAGCTGGGCCTCGCGGCGGGGGTGCTGCTCGCGCTCGTGCTCGGCGTCGGGAGCCTTCCCCTGGTCTTCCACCTGTTCCCGGAGCTGGCCGAGCTCCGGCTGCTGGGCGTACCGCTTCCCTGGTGGGCGCTGGGGGTGCTGATCTACCCCGTGCTGGCGCTGCTGGGGTGGTGGTACGTCCGGGCCGCCGAGGCCAACGAGGCGGACTTCGCCGACCTGCTCGACACCGAGGAGGAGCCGTGACCTCGGCCCTGGCGGGCGTGGTGGCGGTCGCGGCGGTCACGATCGCGACCCTGGCGATCGGCACCTGGGGACTGCGGTTCTCCCGCACCACCAGCGACTTCCTCGTGGCCTCCCGGACGGTGCACCCGCGCCTGAACGCCTCCGCGATCAGCGGGGAGTACCTCTCGGGGGCGTCCTTCCTCGGCGTGGCCGGACTGGTCCTCGTCGGAGGCACCGAGATGCTGTGGTACCCGGTGGGCTGGACCGCCGGGTACCTGGTCCTGCTCGTCCTGGTGGCCGCGCCGCTGCGCCGCTCGGGGGCCTACACGCTGCCGGACTTCGCCGAGGCGCGCCTGGGCTCGCGCCGGGTACGGGCCGCCTGCTCGGTGATCGTGGTGGGCATCGGCTGGCTCTACCTGCTGCCCCAGTTCCATGGCGCCGGGATCACGCTGCGTGCGGCGACCGGGGCGCCGGTGTGGGCGGGCTCGCTGATCGTGCCGGTGATCGTGCTGCTCAACGTCCTGTCCGGGGGGATGCGCAGCATCACCTTCGTCCAGGCCTTCCAGTACTGGCTCAAGCTCACGGCCCTGCTGCTACCCGCCGTGGTGCTGCTGGTGGTGTGGTGGAACGACGGGACCCCGCACCCGATCGACTCGCCCCGGGGCGGCACCGACGCGATGTGGAGCCCGCCACTGGCCGGGGAGGGGCCGGAGGGCGTCTACCTCACCTACTCCCTGATCGTGGCCACCTTCCTCGGCACGATGGGCCTCCCGCACGTGGTGGTCCGCTTCTACACCAACCCCGACGGACGCGCCGCACGCCGGACCACCCTGGTGGTGCTGGCCCTCCTCGGCGCGTTCTACCTGCTGCCGCCGGTGTACGCCGCCCTGGGACGCCTCTACGCCCAGGAGCTGGCGGCGACCGGGCACGCCGACGTGCTGGTGCTGGAGCTGCCCCGGTTGATGGTCCCGGGCCTGGGCGGGGAGCTGCTGGCCGCGTTGGTGATCGCGGGAGCGTTCGCGGCCTTCCTCTCCACCTCCTCGGGGCTGGCGATCGCGGTGGCCGGCGTGCTCGGCCAGGACGTCACGGGCCGGCAGTTCCGGTCGCGGCGGCTCAGTGGGGTGGCCGCCTTCCGGGCCGGCGCCCTGATCGCGATCGCGATCCCCTGCGTGCTGGCGCTCGCCGTGCCGGGGGTGAGCGTCGCCCGGGCGGTGGGCCTGGCCTTCGCCGTGGCGGCCTCGACGTTCTGCCCGCTGCTGCTGCTCGGGATCTGGTGGCGCGGCCTGACCGACGTCGGGGCGCTGGCCGGACTCCTGGTCGGCGGCGTGGGATCGGGCGCCGCCGTGGTGTGGAGCATGACCCAGCCGCCGGGCGAGGGGTGGGGCGCGGTGCTGCTGCAGCAGCCGGCGGCCTGGAGCGTTCCGGCCGCCTTCCTCGCGATGGTGCTGGTCTCGCTGGCCACCTCACGGCGTACGCCAGCGCACGTGCACCGCTTCCTGGTCCGGCTGCACACCCCCGAACACGTGCAGCTGGACCGCTGATCAGTCCTTCGGCCCGGCCGGCCGTGCCGTGACCGCCTTCCAGGTGGCGCTCGCCGCGAGCAGGCCGCCACCCACGACGATGACCAGGCCCGGTCCGGGCATCCAGCCCGAGGTGCCCACCAGGCTCAGCACGTGGCCCACCTGCCAGAGGGGCAGGGCCAGCGCCACGACGGCCAGGATGCCCGCCTGGATGATCCTCGGCACCCGGGCGGGGATCAGCACGCCGGCCAGGCCGAGCATGGCGGCGTAGAAGGTCCACAGCCCCGGGCCCTGGCCACCCAGGACGTTCCCGGCCGAGGTCTGGATCCAGGGCATGAACGACCCCAGGACCACCGCCACGACGGCCAGCGCCAGCTGGCGACGCGCGGGGTCGGGACGGCGCCGCGTGCGGCCGCGGGCGGACGCGGGGGCACCGGGCTTCGAGGCCTTCGGGGTCGAGGCACTGGGGGTCGAGGCGCTCATGGCGCCACGATAGGTGGCGCAGGCCACACCCGACAGGGGCCGAGGACCGCTGGCCGGCGGGGCGGGCACGACGAACGGCACCACGAGGGCGACGAACGGCGCCACGACCGCTCCGGGGAACCGTGACGGGCGCCACCGGAGCGCCCGTCGACCGCTGGCCGCGGGATCCGTGCCGCCGACCGCAAAGGCCGCCGAGAGGGTCCGGCCAGGGTTGCCACACCTGACCCGACGTTGCGACTCTCCTGCGTGACGGGCATCACAGCGCCCGGGCTGACACCCCCGAGACCGGGAGGACATTCCCATGGATGAAGAGGCGCGCCGCAAGTACTGGCGCAGCAACCTGAGACTGATGGCCGTGCTGCTGGTCATCTGGGCCCTGGCCGGCTTCGGCGCCGGGGTCCTGTTCGCCGACCAGCTCAACCAGATCGAGATCGCCGGCTTCCCGCTCGGGTTCTGGTTCGCCCAGCAGGGCTCGATCCTGATCTTCCTCGCACTCATCGCCGTCTACGTGTGGCGCATGGATGCGCTCGACAAGTCCTTCGGCATCGACGAGTACGAGGAGGAGGTGCACCACTCATGAGTGAGGTACAGGTCTGGACCCTCGTCTTCGTCATCCTGAGCTTCGGTGTCTACATCTACATCGCCTGGGCCAGCCGGGTGAAGGACACCTCCGGCTTCTACGTCGCCGGTGGCGGCATCCCGGCGCCGGCCAACGGGGCGGCCATCGCCGCCGACTGGATGAGCGCCGCGTCGTTCATCTCCATGGCGGGCCTGATCGCCCTGGCCTACAACGGCTACCAGGGGTCGGCCTTCCTGATGGGGTGGACCGGCGGCTACGTGCTGCTGGCGCTGCTGCTCGCGCCGTACCTGCGCAAGTTCGGCAAGTTCACCATCCCGGACTTCGTCGGTGACCGCTACAACGAGACCGCGCGGCTGATCGCCGTGGTGTGCGCCATCGTGGTCTCGTTCACCTACGTGGCCGGCCAGATGGCCGGTGTCGGCGTGGTGTTCGGACGCTTCCTCGAGGTCAACACCACCGTCGGCGTTCTCATCGGCATGGCGATCGTGTTCTTCTACGCCGTCCTCGGCGGGATGAAGGGCATCACCTGGACCCAGGTGGCGCAGTACAGCGTGCTGATCGTCGCCTACCTGATCCCGGCGTTCGCGATCTCGGCGCGGCTGACCGACATCCCGATGCCCCAGATCGGCTTCGGGCAGATCCTGTCGGAGCTGGAGGCGATCCAGAACGACCTCGGGTTCGGGTCCTACACCTCGGCCCTGGCCGGGACCGAGCAGCTCAACCTGTTCCTGCTGACCGCCTCGCTGATGTTCGGCACGGCAGGGCTGCCGCACGTGATCATCCGGTTCTACACCGCGAAGTCGGTGCGGGCGGCGCGGTACTCCGCGCTGTGGGCGCTGTTCTTCATCGCCCTGCTCTACACCACCGCACCCACCGTCGCGGCGTTCGCGAAGTTCAACATGCTCGACGACTTCAACAACACCCCGGCCGAGCAGCTCCCGGGCTGGGTCGACACGTGGAGCGACGTCGGGCTGATCACCAGTCCCGAGGGCGGCGCCCCGACCGACCTCGACGGCGACGGGATGCTGAACTTCACCGGTGGTGAGGGCAACGAGGTGATCATCAACAACGACATCCTGGTGCTCGCCTCGCCGGAGATCGGTGGCCTGCCGGCTCCGATCGTCGGCCTGGTCGCCGCCGGTGGTCTCGCCGCCGCGCTCTCGACCGCGTCCGGCCTGTTGCTGGTGATCTCCTCGTCGGTGGCCAACGACGTCTACCACAAGCGGATCAACCCGCAGGCCGGCGAGCGGCAGCAGCTGTTGGTCGCCCGGATCGCGATGGCCCTCGCCATCGTGGTGGCCGGCTACCTGGGCATCAACCCGCCCGGGTTCGCCGGGGAGGTGGTCGCGCTCGCGTTCGGCCTTGCCGGTGCCAGCTTCTTCCCGACCCTGACCCTGGGGATCTTCTGGAAGAAGTGCACGGCGATGGGCGCCGCCGCCGGCATGGGTGCCGGCATCACCGTGACCCTCGCCTACATGGTCGCGACGCTGCCGGCCGAGGCGAGCGGGTTCTTCCTGGGCCTCGACCCGCTGTGGGGCATCGCCCCCGTCGGGTTCGGCTTCATCGGCATGCTGATCAACTTCGCGGTCACCATCGTGGTCTCGTCGTTCACCCCCAAGCCCACTCCGGTCATGCAGGAGCTGGTCGAGGAGGTGCGCTACCCGGGCCGCACCACGCTGGTCGCCAAGCACGCCGAGGGAGAGCTGTGAGCCGGCCCCGCCGGGGGACCCGGCACGGCACCTGACGAGACAGCAAGGAGGACCGGACGACCGCCGGCGGCGAGGAGCCCTCGTCGCCGGCGGTGCGCCGCCGTAGGGTGGCACGTGATCCGGCGCACACCATCCGGCCCGACGAGGCCGCATCGAGACGAGCAGGAGTGAGGACGTGAACGACAGCTCAGAAGCCCTGTCCAACCTGATGCACGAGGACCGCCGGTTCCCGCCCCCGGCCGACCTGGCCGAGGAGGCCAACGTCACCGCCGAGGTGTACGAGCGAGCCACCGCCGATCCCGAGGCGTTCTGGGACGAGCAGGCCCGTCGCCTGGACTGGGGGAAGGAGTGGGACCGGGTCCTGGACTGGGACAACCCCCCGTTCGCGAAGTGGTTCACCGGCGGCACCATCAACGCCGCGGTCAACTGCGTGGACCGGCACGTCGATGCCGGCAAGGGCGACAAGGTGGCGATCCACTGGGTCGGCGAGCCCGAGGGGGACACCCGGGACCTGACCTACGCCCAGCTGGGCGAGGAGGTACGCCGTACCGCCAACGCCCTGGCCGAGCTCGGCGTCACCAAGGGTGACCGGGTCGCGATCTACCTG
>CAZRKV010000037.1:0-15014 GCA_964600305.1 uncultured Nocardioides sp.
GTCCCGGAGCCCGACCTCGTCGATCCGGTCGCTGTTGACGTAGGTCCCGTTGAGGCTTCCGGAGTCGCTGTCCCGGAAGCCCTCGCTGGTGCGCCGGAACTCCGCGTGCCGCCGCGAGACGGTCACGTCGTCGAGGAAGATGTCGCTGTCGGGGTGGCGCCCCACGGTCACCACGTCCTGGTCGAGCAGGAACCGGCTGCCCGCCCCGGGTCCGCGCTGGACCACCAGGAGGGCGTGGCCGGCCGGGAGCGCGTCGACGGCGGCCGCGTCGACCGGCTTGAGCTCGCGGTCGGAAGTCTGGGTCTTCTCCCCGCCGATGCCGATGCTCATCGTGGCCGTGACCTCACCCTTGTCCTCGGGCGGCGTGTCGGCGACCAAGCGGGTCCCGCACTGCGAGCAGAACCGCGCCTCCTCGGGGTTCTGCTTCCCACAGGCTGTGCAGAACGGCATCGTGAAAACCCTTTCGTGCGGGTCCCGGGCGGGGAGCTCCACCCTCGCCAACGGCTGGGTGGAGCCCGTCAGGGCCCGAACCTATCAGTCACCTGCGGGGGATCAACCAGTTCTCGGACGGGCCCGTGCGATCCGCCTCACTCCAGGCCGGCCTGGTAGGAGTCGGCGTCCAGGAGGCCCGCGAGGGCGGAGGGCTCGGAGACGCGCAGGTCGAACAACCACCCGTCGCCGTACGGGTCGGAGTTGACCAGCTCGGGGGTCCCGTCGAGCGCCTGGTTGCGGGCGACGACCTCCCCGTCCACCGGCGCGTAGACGTCGCTGACCGACTTGGTCGACTCCAGCTCGCCGCACGAGGTGCCGGCCTCGACCCGGTCGCCCACCTCGGGCAGCGAGACGAACACGATGTCGCCCAGGGCGTCCTGGGCGTAGTGGGTGATGCCGACGCGCACGACGTCGTCCTCCCCGGGGCGCACCCACTCGTGCTCGGCGGTGTACTTCAGGTCCTCGGGATGCACGGGCACTCCTGGGGTGTGACGGGTCACGTTCGCCTGCAGGCTACTCAATCCTCGGCGGGAGTGGCATGCTCAGGTCGCGCGCCGTCGCGGGTGCTCTCGATGTCGACCTCGTCAAGCTCCTCGTAGGTCATCCGGGCCCCGTCGCTCTGGGCCAGCTCCACCGGGCCCCGGATGAAGGTGAGGCTCCCGGAGAGCGTGTGCGGCTCGCCGACCGCGTCGATGACGTACGGCGCCTCCAGCCGCTGGCCGTCCACCTCGATGCCGCCCACGGCGTCCTCGATGGACGTCTGCGCCACGACCCGCACCTCGTCGTTGAACTCGATCGCCTCGGCGCCGCCGGTCCGCAGGGCCTGGATGGTCTCCAGCAGGGTGTCCACCCCGACCTGTCCCTCGGGCTCGGTGATCCGGATCCGCACGCCGGGGCCGTTCACCTGGACCGTGCCGGCGAGGATGGCCAGCGCCTCGGACTCCGAGCGGGCCTGCTCGATCGCGGCCTCCCGGGCGTTGGCGTCGGAGAGGAGCTCGTCGCGGGTCTCCTCCAACCGCTCCACCTCGGCCTGTGCCCGCTGGGAGGAGACGCTCAGCCCGGTCAGCACGTCGATCAGGTCCTGCTCGCGGTAGCCGGCGTAGCTGTTGTCGACCTGGTTGGACTGGACCTGGGCCACGGCGGCGAAGCCGAGCACGCCCAGCAGGACCGCGACCACGACCTGGCGGCGCCGGGGGTGGCGCAGGGCCCCGCCGAGCCGGCTGCGGCCGGGGGCTCCGGAGCGGTCCGGTGTCGGCTGCCCCGGGCCGGGCTTCTGGTCAGGTGACTGGTCAGGCATGGAAGAGGTGCCGCCTGATCGCTGCGACGTTGGAGAAGATCCGGATGCCGAGCACCACGATCACTCCGGTGGACAGCTGGCCCCCCACCCCGAGCTGGTCGCCGAGGTAGACGATCGCGGCCGCGATCACCACGTTGCTGATGAAGGAGACCACGAAGACCTTGTCGTCGAAGATCCCGTCGAGGTAGGCGCGCAGCCCCCCGAACACGGCGTCGAGGGCCGCGACCACGGCGATCGGCAGGTAGGGCTCCAGGGCCAGCGGCACGTCGGGCTGCAGGGCCAGGCCGAGGACCACACCGAGGAGCAGGCCGATGGCGGCGATCACGAGGCCACCTCCTCATCCGTCGGGTCGCGGTCGTCGGAGAGCCCACGCTCGGCGTGGCGCAGCCGTGGGCCCGGCGCAGCCGGCAGGGTGATCGACTCCGCATTCTCCATCGTGAACGGTAGCCCGAGGGAGGTGCGCAGGCTGGTGAACGCCACGCCCGTGGAGCTGTTCGAGAAGTCGGCCTGCATCGTGCCGGGGTCCCCGATCGCCTGCACGGTGTAGGGCGGGTTGACCGGCCGGGAGCCGACGTGGATGGCCGGCCCGACGTTGGTGATCGGGGTCAGGGCGGTCAGCCGCTGGCCGTTGATGGCCACGGCCTCGGCCCCGGCCGTCAGGAGCCCGTTGACCAGCAGGGCCAGGTCCGAGTCACGCACGGTCTGGGTCTCGTCGGCGTCCGGGGCGTCGTCCACGGTGGCGCGGACCCCGGGGCCCTCGACCGGCGCGTAGCCGGTCCGGAGCTGGAGGCGCTGGAGCCGGTTGCGCTCCTCGCCGAGGGTCTGCTCGAGGGCCTCCAGGCGGTCCTCGCGCCGCGGGTTGGCCTCGCGCAGCGCGAGGCTGCGCTCCTGCAGGGACGCGAGCTCGTCGCGGCCGTCGTTGATCTGGGCGATCAGGGAGGCGCGGCCCTGGGCGTCGATCCCCGCGTCCTCGCTGGCCTGGACCCCTGCGGTGACCATCAGCACGCCGAACACCGCGACCACCACCGCGGTCACGAGACCGGTACGACGCACGCGCGGTCCCCGGGGCTCCCCCGCCGCCGCGCGGCGCTCGGCAGCGATCCGGTAGTCCTCGTCGAGCGACGGCTGGGTGATCAGGCTCAGCAGCGGCATCGTGACGTGCTCGGGCAGCTCCCGGCCCTCCGGTGCCCCCCGCGGACGCTCGGTGACCTCAGCCATGCCGCTCCCCCGGTCGCGGCTCGTCGAGCAGCAGCCGGCGCACCTGCCAGGCGTAGAGGACGCCGGCCCACCAGTACAGCCCGATCCCCCAGACGGCGAAGGCCCACCCGAAGACCTGCGCGAGGACGGCGACGACGCCGTCGCCGTCCCCCAGCAGCAGGAGGGGGAAGGCGTAGAGCAGGTTGAAGGTGGCCGCCTTGCCGAGGAAGTGGACCGGGAGCGCGCTGTAGCCACGGGTACGCAGGAACGGCACCAGCCCCCACAGCAGCACGTCGCGCAGGGGCAGGATCAGCGCGATCCACCAGGGCACCACGTCCCGCAGGGCCAGTCCGACCACCACCGCCAGGATGTAGAGGCGGTCGGCGATCGGGTCGAGCAGCTCCCCCAGGCTCGAGTGCTGGTCGAGGCGTCGCGCGAGGTAGCCGTCGAGGTAGTCGGTCACGCCGGAGGCGGCGAGCAGGCCGAGGGCCCACCAGTCGGCCTCCGGACCGAGCACCAGCCACAGGAAGACCGGCAGGGCGGCGAGCCGCACCAGGCTGAGCACGTTGGGTACGGTCCACACGCGCGCGGAACGCATCACGTCGTCTGGCACGCCTGTCCTGCCGTCCTCGGGTGCTGGTGGTGCTTGCCCACACACCCTAGGACACCGACCATGCGCCCTGCGCCACCCTCAGACGTGCTCGTCGTGGTGGGCGGCGTCCCGGATCTCGCCGACCAGCTCCTCGAGCACGTCCTCGAGGGTGGCCAGCCCGAGCACCGTGCCGTCGTCCTCGACCACCTTGGCGATGTGCGCGCCCCGCCGCTGCAGCGTCTCCAGCGCCTCGTGCAACAGGTCACCGCTGCGCACGCTGGCGAACGGGCGGATCCACTTGTGGTCGATGGGCTCCTCGCGCCGCTCCTCGTCGGTCTGCAGGATGTCCTTGATGTGGAGGTAGCCGATCAGCTCGCCACCGGACCCGGCCACGGGGAATCGGCTGTAGCCGGTGCTCGCGCACAGCTCCTCCACCTCCGCGTGGGTCGCCCCCCGCGGGACGGTCTCCAGGGTGTCCATCGGCATCAGCACCGAGAGCACGGTGTTCTCGGTGAACCCCAGCGCACCGGTCAACCGGCCGTACTCCTCCTCGGCGAGGAGGCCCTCGCCGCGGGACTCCTCGACCAGCGCGGCCACCTCCTCCCGGGTGAACGCGGAGGCGACCTCCTCCCGCGGCTCGATGCGCACCATGCGCAGGGTGAGGTTGGCGAAGGCGTTGAGGAGCACGATCACCGGGCGCAGGACCGTCACGATCGCCATCATGGGCGGGCCCAGGACCAGCGCCGACCGCTCCGGGCCGGCGATCGCGATGTTCTTCGGGACCATCTCCCCCAGCACGACGTGCAGGTAGACCACGATCAACAGCGCGATCACGAACGAGACCGGGTGGACCAGACCGTCGGGCACGCCCAGGGCCGCGAAGACCGGCTCCATCAGGTGGGCGACGGCCGGCTCGCCGACGGCACCCAGCCCCAGGGAGCACACCGTGATCCCGAGCTGGGCCCCGGCCATCACGAGCGAGACGTTCTCCATCGCCTTGAGGGTGGTGCGGGCGACGCGGGAGCCCTCCTCGGCCCGGGGCTCGATCTGGCTGCGACGGGCCGAGATGAGGGCGAACTCCGCCCCCACGAAGAAGGCGTTGAAGCCCAGCAGCCCGATCGCGACCAGGAGCGCGGCGTAGTCACCCATCCCGGCCCTCCCCCCGCACGTCCTCCGCCGCAGGCGCCTCGAGACGCATCGACATCCGGTCCAGGCGCAGGTTCTCCATCCGCTCCACGGTGAGGACGGCGTGCTGCACCCGGGGCTCCTCGTCGTCGTCCGGCTCCTCGCCGGACGGGACCTCGACGCTCACCGTGTCGCCGGGGGCCGGGATCCGGCCCAGCTCCCGGAGGAACAGGCCGGCGATGGTGTCGTAGTCGTCGCTCTCGGGCAGGTCCACGCCGGTGAGGGACTCGACCTCGTCGGGACGGAGCAGCCCGGACAGCGACCACGAGCCGTCCCGTCGACGCCGGCACCGGGAGCCGCTCCGGTCGTGCTCGTCGGCGATGTCGCCCACGATCTCCTCGACCACGTCCTCCAGGGTGACGATGCCCGCCTGCCCGCCGTACTCGTCCAGGACGACGGCGAGCTGGAAGCCGTCCGCGCGCAGCAGCGCGAGGAGCGGGTCCAGCCGCATCGTGTCCGGCACCTCGATCGGACGGACCATGATGTGCTTGATCCGGGTGGTCGGCCGCTCGTGGACGGGCAGCGCCACCGCGTGCTTGACGTGCACGGTGCCGACGACGTTCTCGTCCTGGTCCAGCACCGGGAAGCGCGAGTGCCCCGTCTGCTGGGCCAGCTCGATCAGCGCCGCCGCCCGGTCCCCGGTCTCGAGGCTGTGCGTGCGCACGCGCGGCGTCATGATCTCCCCCGCGGTACGGGTGCCGAACTCCACCGACCGGCCGATCAGCTCGGCGGTGTCGGGGTCGAGCGTGCCCTGGTCGGCCGAGCGCCGGATGAGCGAGGCCAGCTCCTGGGAGCTGCGTGCGGAGCGCAGCTCCTCCTGCGGCTCGATGCCGAGGCGGCGCACCAACGAGTTGGCCGATCCGTTGAGCATCCGGATCGGCCACGCGATGGCCGCGGTGAAGGCCCGCTGGAACCCCTGGGTCGCACGGGCCGTGGCCAGCGGCTTGGCGATGGCGACGTTCTTCGGGACCAGCTCGCCGTAGATCATCGTGAGCGCGGTGCTGAGCACCAGCGCGATCGTCAGCGACACCGGCCGCAGGCTCCCCTCGGGCAGCCCGGCGTCGAGGAGCGGCCCGCGCACCAGCTCGGCGATGGCCGGTTCCGCGAGGTAGCCGATGGCGAGGTTGGTGACGGTGATGCCCACCTGGGCGCCGGAGAGCTGGGTGGACAACGACCGGAGCGCCTTCTGCACGCCGACCGAGCGGCGGTCACCGGCCTCGACGGCCCGGTCGACCGCGGCCCGGTCGACCGTGACCAGCGAGAACTCGGCGGCCACGAAGAGCCCACAGCCCAGGACGAGGACCAGGGAGACCCCGAGCAGCAGCAGCTCGATGCTCACAGGTGGTCACCCGCGGGAGAGGAGGATCGGGGCGAGCCGGGACTTTGATAGCCGTCCATGGGCCGGTTCGGGTCACTTTCATCGGCAGTGCTTGCCGAGCAATGCTAACCGCACCCGGGGGTGGGGACACCGCGGGCGTGTCGGGGCGCCTCCGACGCTCAGCGCAAGGGGTCGAAGCTGGCCAGCTCGGGGGCCGGGCGGCCGGTGACGATCGCCTCGGCCAGCAGCCGGCCGGTCAGCGGCCCCCAGGCCACGCCCCACATCCCGTGACCACCCGCCACGTGCACCCGCGGCGACCGGGTCGGTCCGATCAGGGGCAGCCCGTCGCCGGTGCACGGACGGGACCCGACCCACTCCTCGGTGCGCTCCTCCCACGCCACGCCGCGGAAGCGCGGTCGGGTGGCCTCGATGATCGCGCGGATCCGGCGCGGGTCGAGCTCGGCCTCCGGTGCCCGGAACTCCATCATGCCCGCGACCCGGAGCCGGTCGCCCAGGGGCGTGCAGGCCACCCGGACGTCGGGGAAGTAGACCGGACCGGCCGGCATCGACTCGACCGGCACGTGGAAGCTGTAGCCGCGCCCGGCCTGCACCACCTGGCGCACGCCGAACGGCGACGCCAGTCGGTTGAGCCAGGTGCCGGTCGCCAGCACGGCCGCGTCGCTCGCCAGGTCGCCGTGGGAGGTCTCGACCGTGACCCCGGCACTCCCCCGGTCCTCGACGCGGTCGACCCGGGCGCTGTCGAGGAGCTTGCCACCGCGGGCGACCACGGCCTCGGCCAGCGCCGTCACGAACCGTCCCGGGTCCAGGAAGCGCTGCCCCCGCAGGCGGAACGCCGTGTGCACCCCGTCACCGAGGGACGGATCGGCCTCCCGAGCGGTCGCGCCGTCGACCTGGTCGATCTCGACCGGCACGCCCGCCGCCCGGATCTGCCTGAGCTCCTCGGCGAACGCCTCCGCCCCGACCCGGTCGCCCACCCCGACGAGGAACGGGTCCGCCGCCCGCGTCACCGCGTCGACGTCGGAGGAGGTGAGCTCGTCGTAGGCGTCGTGCATCTGCGCGTTCATCGACGCGAACACCCGCATCGACTCCCGCCACCGCCGCGACGTCGAGTGCCGGGCGAACCGGGTGAGGAACCGGAACAGCCGCGGGTCGGGCCGGAGCGGGACGTAGACCGGCGAGGAGGGGCTGACCAGGGCCCGGACGCCGTACCGGAGCACGGCCGGCTCCGGCAGCGGCGTGGTCAGCGCCGGTGGCAGCCACCCCGCGTTGCCCCAGGAGGAGCCCGCCCCGACTCCGCTGCGGTCGACGACGGTGACCTCGACCCCGCGCTCCTGCAGGTGCCAGGCCGTCGCCAGGCCCACCATGCCGGCGCCGACGACGACGGCGTGACGGGGTGCGTGTGCTGCAGGCATCCGGACCTCCCTCGGACGAGACCTTCCTCCCCGGCCTCCCTCCATGGTCCGCCCTCGCCGGGCACCGTGGCCATGTCCGGACGGACAGCCTTCAGGCCCCGGGGGTGTGCAGCCCTCCAGCCCGCAGCTGCAGCATCAGCGCGAGCCGGGTGTCGGGGTCGTCCAGGTCGACCGCGCAGAGGTCGACGGCCCGGCGCACCCGGTTGCGCAACGTGTTCGGGTGGACGTGGAGCCGCTCGGCGGCGGTGCGCACGTCCCCGCCGGCGTCGAGGTAGGCGGCCGCGCTCTCCTCGAGTCGGGTGCCGTGCGCCTGGTCGCTGCGGCGCAGGGCGGGCAACGGCCCCAGCCCGAGCAGGTCCTCGGCCTCGAGGAGGTCCGCGACGCGGAGCGCCAGCAGGTCGAGGAAGACCTCGTCGATGGTGGCCAGCGTCGGCCCGTCCGGCCGCGCCGTCAGGACGGCCAGCACGGCGTCGGCGTCGTGGCGCGAACGGTGCGCGTCGTCCACCGCCTCGACCCGGCGGCCGATCCCGACCCGGACGCCGGCCTCGCGGCCCGTGCGCCCCTCCGCCACCTCGGCGAGCAGGCGGCGTACCTCCTCGGGGCGGGCGTGCGACAGGCAGTAGACGGTGCCGTCGACCACCGCGCACAGGGACCTGGACTCGACCGCGCGCAGGTGCAGCGCCACGGCCTCCCCCAGCCGTTCCTCCGACATCCGCTCGGCGACCGGCGCCTCCTCCCCCACCCGGAGGGCGGCGACCACGACGGCCCCCTCGCCGATCCCGAGCCGTGCGGCGGCCTCCCGGGACCGCGCGCCGCCGTGCAGCACCGTCGACATCAGCTCGCCCCGGGTCCGCCGCACCACGTCGCGCCGCGAGCGGTCGAGCATCATCTGCTCGGCCACGACCGGGACGGCGTCGAGGAGGGCCTGCTCCTGCTCCGCGGTCGGGGGCGCCTCCACCGCCGCCCACACCGACCCGATCAGCTCGTGGTCGGCCCGGACCCCGACGATGGCGCGCGGCTTCATCCCGGCGGCGTCGAGGTCGGCGTACACCACGCCGGGCTCGCGGGCGATGCGCTCGAAGACGCCGGCGTCCCGCAGCGCGGACAGGTACTCCTCCGGGACCCGGCGTCCCAGGATGGTGGCCGTCCGCGCCGCGTCGACCGACTGCTGCCCCTCGGAGTAGGCGAGCACCCGGGTGTCGCGGTCCTCGATCGTGACCGGGGCGTCCAGGAGGTCCGCCAACGCCGTGGCGAGCTCGAAGAGGTCCCCAACCTCGAGACCACCCTCGAGATGGCCCTCGAGATGGCCCTCGAACGCGAACCGGTCCGCCATGGGGGCAGGGTACGACGCCCGGCCGGCGGGGCGTGGGTAACCTGAGCCACGGTGACAGCGGACGGTTCTCGGGGTGGCCACGGGAGGTGGTCGACGGCGCGCGACCTGGTGGTGGGCCTCTTCCCGCGGCCGGTCGCCCTCACCTGGCTGGCCCTCGTCGCCGTGCAGGTGTTCGTGGTGGCGGGGCTCGTGCTCGACACCGACGAGGTCCGCCCCCGGGACGCGCCGTACAACGTGGTGGCCCCGGGGGTCGTCGCGGACGGCCTGGCCGACCTGACCCACGACCTGGAGCCGGGCTCGCTCGTGGCCGTCCCGGGGACCGACGCGGAGCGGGCCCGCCGCGACGTCCGCGAGGGGACGACGGTCGCGGCTCTCGTCGTGGATCTCACGGGGACCGAGGACCGGCTGCTGGTGCACCCGGACCAGGACGAGCAGCTGCGGACCGCGGTGGTCGAACGCATCCGGGCCGTGGGCGACTCACTCGGACGGACCATCCGCGTCGATCGGGTCACGGAGGAACGCGGGTGGGACCGGCAGGAGGCCACGGTGTTCGCACTCGCCACGGCCGTCCTCGGGTTCGCGGCCGTGGTGCTGGTCTCCCTGGTGCGCGGACCGGTCGCGGTCACGTTTCGCCGCGCCCTGCTCAGGCACTCGGTCCTCGTCGTCCTCGCACCCGTCGCGGCCGGGGCCCTGGTCCTGACCGGCGTCGTCCCCGCGCCGGCGCCCGCGGACACCGGGACCTGGTCGCTGGTGGGGGTCGGTGCGCTGGGAGTGCTCGCGGCCTCCCTCACGACGCTCGCCCTCGAGGCGCTGCTGGGCTGGGCCGGTCTCGGCGTGGCCGGGATCGTCTTCCTCGTCCTCTCGACCCCGGTCCTGACCCGCCCGCACCCGTACCTGTTGCCCGAGCCGTGGCAGTCGTTGGCCCGGACGACGCCCGGGGGCGCCACGGTGGACGCCCTGGAGGCGGTGGTCGTGTTCGGTGGCCACGGGGTGCTCGCGCCGGTGGCGTTCCTCCTCGCCTGGATCGCGATGATGGTCGTGGCCGGTCTCCTGGCCCGGTTCGTGCGGCACCGCCTGGCGATCACGGCCGACGAGGTGACGCCCCGGACCCCGGCACGGAGGCGCACCCGGTGGCGGGCCCGGGTGGTGGTCGTGGTGGTCCCGGCCACCGCGCTCCTGCTCGCGACGATGACGGCACTCCCCCTGCGTCCGGTCGCGACGGCCGAGCCACCGGCACCACGGGCCTCGGAGACGACCTGCGTCGAGACGACCGACGAGCGGATCGACGGCGTGGACGACCTGAACCGGTTCGTCGCCGGGGTGGGCGGCCTCCCGGAGCACCAGGGTGGTGACGTGGGAGCCAGCGTGCGGCTGCAGGGGGGCCGACGCCTCTTCGTCTTCGGCGACACGCTCACCGCCGAGCGGGGCAGTCCGGGCTTCGTGCGCAACTCGATGCTCCTGACCACCCCCACCTGCGTCAGGGCCGTGACCGCGCCGGACGCCGGAGCCGCGATCCCCGACCGGGCCGACGGCGTGGGCTACTGGCCGATGGGGGTCGTGCGCAGTGGCCTCCCGGGGTACGACCTGCTCACGGTCACTGCCCAGCGGGTGCGGACGACGGGCCAGGGGCCGTTCGACTTCGAGACCCTCGGGCCGGCGCTCGCCGTGTTCGTGGTGCCCGTGGGCGGCACGCCCCAGCTCCTCGACGTGCAGGACCTGGGGCCCGACGACGCCGACCCCACCCGGCCGACCTGGGGGGCCGCGGTGGCCACCAGCGGGCCGGGCGAAGGCCGGTGGGTCTACCTGTACGGAACGGCACGCCCGCTGGACGCCACCATGGTCTTCGGCTACTCGCTCCACGTGGCCCGGGCGCGCCCGCAGGAGGTCCTGGACCGCGACCGGTGGCAGTACTGGGACGGCCGGGGCTGGTCGCCCGCCGCCGACGCGTCGGCGGCGCTGATCCCCGCCACCGGCGGTGTCTCCCAGACCCTCAGCGTCTTCGAGCAGGGCGGCGACTGGTACGCCCTGTCCAAGCGGGACGAGTTCCTCGGTCGGGACCTCACCGTCTGGAAGGCGGAGGAACCGACGGGCCCCTTCGACCAGGGACACGTCGTCGCGTCGCTGCCCTCCGACGCGGTCGGCGGCGAGCTCACCTACATGCCGCTGGCCCACCCTGACCTCTTCCCCCGACCCGGGACCGTCGTCGTGGGTTACAGCCGCAACCGCACCGACCTGGGCGAGGTCGTCGACGACCCCACCCGCTACCGGCTCCACTTCCTCCGTGTCGACCTGCCCTGAGTCGACCTGCCCTGACGCGTCGCCGGGGTCTCACGCCTCCACGCGATCGGTGACACCGAACGGCGCGACGTCACAGAGACCCACGAGCGCGAACGGCGGGTGGCCCGGCGGCCCTGGCTCCTCGCAGGCCATCGACCAGCCGTGCGTCAGAAGGTCAGGACGTCGTCGGCCTCGACCGTCCAGGCGGCGAGCTCCTCCATGGTGGAGCGGCGAGCGTCGTCGATGAGGTGGTCCTCGGTGAGTCCGCGGGCGTCGAGGCAGGTGCCGCAGCAGGCGACCTGACCACCGTGGCGGAGGAAGCCCTCGAGCATCCGATCGAGGGTGTAGTAGCCGTCGGGTGTCTTCTGGCCCGCGACGGCGCAGGTGACGGCGTCACCCATGAGGAAGACCTTGACCTCGGCGTCGTCCCTGCGACTCAGCGCGCCGGCGAGGCGCAGGGCGTTGAAGGTCTCGTCCGCGCCGTAGGCGGGCCCGTTGAGGATGAGCAGGATCTGCTTCACGGTTCCTCGCTCCGGGTCGTGGTCGACGCGAACCCGGAGCGGTGTCCCTGGCTCGGCGGGCGGAGCCACCGCAGGTGCTCCGTGTCTCCCTGGAGCTCGAGGCGCCGCCACAGGACGCTGCCGGCCACCGCCTGGCTCGGGTGGCACTCGATCGCGGCGAGCTGGCGCCTGCGGTCGACACCCACGACGAGGTCGACCCCGGATGGCGGGTGGCCGTCGAAGGGCGCGCCGTGCTCGTGGCGCAGCCGCTCGGCGACGGTGGCCGGGACGGTCCACCCGAGCACCGGCAGGTCGAGGACCTCGGCGGCGCGTACGGCGGCGGCGGTGGCGTGGGCGTGGTCTGGATGACCGGTGACGCCGGTGAGGTCGAAGCCGAGGAGGCCGTCGGCGCCCACGTCGCGGGCGGTGGTGAGGACCTCCTCACCGAGCCGGTCCAGGTCGACCTCCGGGAGCCGCCCGTCGGGGTGGGATCGCAGGACCACGTCGTGCAGGCCGAGGGCCTCGGCCGCCGCGGCCAGCTCAGCGGCCCGGATCTCGGTCAGGTCGCCGGTGACGCCGTGCAGGGTGGAGGCCTCTCCACGGGTCAGGCACAGCACCGACACCCGGGCCCCGGCGCGGGCGAACGCGTCCAGCACCGCACCGAGCGCGAACGACTCGTCGTCGGGATGGGCGACGACGGCCAGCACCGAGCGCCAGGGGGGCAGGTGGTCGGGTCCCATGCGTCCTCCTCTCCGGGTCCGGCCCTCAGGCTGCTCCGGCCTCGACGGGCAGACCGGCCAGGCGCCACTCCAGAACCCCGTCGGTGGCCCGGCGCGCGTCGAGACCGTGGGACTCGAGCAGCCGGACGGCGTCGTGGGCCAGGACGCAGTACTGCCCCCGGCAGTAGGCGATCACCTCGCGGTCGGGCGGCAGCTCGGCGAGCCGGTCGGCCAGCTCCTCGAGCGGGATGTGGATCGCCCCGGGGAGGTGGCCACCGGCGTACTCCGGCGCCGGTCGGACGTCGAGGACCACCGCGTCCCCCTGCTGGAGGCGGCGCAGCAGCTCCTCGGTGCCGACGGTGCTGGTGTCCTCGGGCCCCAGGTAGGCGCGGCGGGCCAGCTCGGTGTGGGGACGGTGGGACTGGGCGACCCGCCGCAGGTGGTCCCACAGGCCCGCGACGTCGTCACCGGCCAGGGAGTAGTAGATCCGCTTGCCCTCGCGGCGGGGCGCCACCAGGCCCGCCTCGCGCAGGGTCTGCAGGTGTGCCGAGCAGGTGCTCGTACCCAGCCCGGCCGCGGCGGCGAGGTCCTCGACGCTGCGGGGGCCCTGGCTGAGGAGGTCGAGGAGCTCGAGCCGGCTGGGGTTGCCCAGGACCTTGCCCACGGCGGCGAACTCCGCGAACAGCGCCTCCTTGCTGGCGCGATCACCCATGGGTTGCTCCCTCCGTGAGGGTCCGGTCGGACCGGTGGTGAGTCTCGTACATGCGGACCAGCACGACCAGCCCCGAGAGGAGGCTGACCACTGCCGCGGCCCAGACCGAGGCGCGCAGGCTCCACAGGTCCGCGACGACCCCGCCCAGGAGGGCCCCGACGGCGTACCCGAGGTCGCGCCAGACGCGGTAGACGCCGACGGCGCGGCCGCGCCAGACCGGGTGTGCGACGTCGCCGATCGCGGCGAGCAGGGTGGGGTAGACCAGCGCGGTGCCGGCACCGAAGAGGACGGTGCCGGCGGCCCAGGGTCCGAAGGAGTCGGCGAGCGCGATCACGGTGAGGGCCGTGGCCTGGACGAACATGCCGGTGGTGATCAGGTGCTTGCGCCCCCACCGGTCCGAGAGGGCCCCGGTGAACAGTTGTCCGATCCCCCACACCGCCGGGTAGAGCGCGAACAGCAACCCCACCTGGCCCACCCGGAGCCCGGAGCCCGCGAACAGCAGCGGGAACAGTCCCCACGACAACCCGAAGTTCAGGTTGTTGACCAGGCCCGCCTGGCTGGCCGAGGACAGGGCCGGCTCCCGGAAGCTGGTCTGGGTGAACACCTCGCGGTTGCCGAGCCCGGCGTGGAGGTGGTCGTGCCGGCCGTCGGCGCGGACGACGTGGTGGGCCGCCTCGGCCTCGGCGTGGTCGCGGGTCTCCCGGACCACCAGCGTCGTCAGCCCGAGCGCGAGTGCGGTGTAGGTCAGGCCCAGCAGGAAGGGGGCGGGCCGAAGCCCGAACTCCTCGGCCAGGTAGCCGGCCGCCATCGACGTGACCGCGACCGCGCCGTACCCGGCGGCCTCGTTCAGGCCCATGGCCAGACCCCGCTGCCGCGGCCCGACCAGGTCGATCTTCATGATCACCGTCGTCGACCAGGTCAGGCCCTGGTTGAGGCCCAGCAGCACGTTGGCCGCGATCACCCAGCCCCAGCTGGGCGCCCAGATCAGCATCAGCGGCACCGGCACCGCGAACAGCCAGCCGAGGAGGAGCACCGGCTTGCGGCCGTAGCGGTCCGACCACACCCCGGCCGCGTAGTTGGCCGCCGCCTTGGTGATGCCGAAGGCGGTCACATAGGTGAACATGAAGGTGTAGCCGGTGAGGCCGAACTCGTCCTCGGCCAGCAGCGGCAGCACCGTCTGCTGCTGGCCGACCATGCCGCCGACCAAGGCGTTGATGCCCACCAGGATCGCGAACTGGGCCGCGTTCGCACGCAGCCCGAGGCTGATCGGCCGGTGGTCGCGGACCGTGCCCATGGGGTGCCTTCCCGGGGTCGTTGGACGGACCCGGAAACAATACCTCATTCCATGGATCTATGAATTGACTACCCGGCGACGGGCTGCCGCAGGATCGACCATGAGGTACTGCAGGCGTCACGGGCACCACCTCATCCCCATCCAGCCTCCCTTGCTGACCGGGCGCGAGCGTGGCGCAGCGAACCGGCGGGCGCCCTCCCGGGCCGCTAGCGTGGCTACGTCGAAACCCGTTCCAGAGAGAGGTGGACTCCATGGCGGACGTGGGACCAGTCATCGTCGGCGTCGACGGATCGGAGGCATCGCGGGACGCCTTGCGCTGGGCAGCGGCGTACGCCCGGTGCTTCGGGGCACCGTTGGAGGCCCTGGCAGCGTGGCAGCCGCCGTCCGGATACGGCTTCCCGGCGTACTACGACGACGTCGACTTCGCCGCACAGGCTCGCGACCGCCTCGACGAGACCGTGCGGGAGACCGCTCCGGGCGTGGAGGTGGCCCTGCGGACCGAACAGGCCCACCCGGCCTCGGCACTGGTCGCTGCGTCGGAGTCGGCGCAGCTGCTCGTCGTGGGGCAGCGTGGCCACGGCGAGTTCCACGACCGGCTGCTCGGATCGGTGAGCCAGCACTGCGTGCACCACGCCCACTGCCCCGTCGTGGTGGTGCGTGGTCAG
>CAZRKV010000038.1:0-14980 GCA_964600305.1 uncultured Nocardioides sp.
CCGTGACGTTCGGGTTGTGGATCGTCCAGATCTGCGACTCGAACGTCACGGAGTATGCGGCTCAGGTCCCGATGACCCCCTCGCGGACCAGGGCGTCGATCTCGTCCTCGGGGATCTCGATGCCCCGGAGGACGTCGCGCGAGTCCTGTCCGAGTGAGGGGGGAGCCCGCCGGATCGCCGGGGGTACGCCGTCCACGGTCACCGGGCCACGCACGAGGTCGAGACGGCGGCCCGTGTCGGTCGTGGTGCTCTGGACCATCTGGAGGGCCTGGACCTGCGGGTCGGTGAAGACCTGGTCCATGGCATACACCGGCCCTGCGGGGATGCCCGCCTGGCGCAGGGCCGGGATCCAGTCCCGGGCCCCGCGTGCGGCCAGCAGGCGTTCGACCTCGACCCTGACCTCCTCGCGGCGGGCGAGGCGTTCGCGTCCGTCCCCGAACCCCGGCCGCGCGGCGAGGTCGGGTTCGCCCAGGACCTCGCACAACGCGACCCACTGGCCCTCGTTCCCGGCGGCGATGTTGATGTCGTCGTCGGCGGTCGTGAAGGTGCCATAGGGCCAGATGACGGGGTGGTCGTTGCCGTTCCGGGTCGGCACCTCGTCGAGGGAGAGGTACTGCTGGGCCTGGAACGAGAGCATGTTGACCCCCGATTCCAACAGTGAGGTCTCCACGTGGGCGCCCTCGCCGGTGCGCTCGCGTCCGGTCAGCGCGGCACTGATGGCCAGGGCTCCGACCACGCCGGTGATCGAGTCGACGATCGGGACGCCGACCCGGGTGGGGGAGGAGTCGCGGTAGCCGGTGACCGACATCAGGCCCGACATTCCCTGGGCGATCTGGTCCAGCCCCGGTGTGTTCTTCTCCGGCCCCCGGGATCCGAATCCGGAGAGGCTGGCGATGACCAGCCGGGGATACGTGCGTCGCAGCTCCTCCACCGGGAAGCCCATGCGTTCGAGGGTGCCGGGGCGGAAGTTCTCGACCAGGACGTCGGCCCCGGCGATCAGCCTCTCCAGGACCGCGCGGCCCCGCTCGTCGCGCAGCGACACCGCCACCGACCGCTTGTTGCGGTTGATCGAGGCGAAGTAGAGGCTCTCGTCCCCGTCGAACGGGGACCAGCTCCGGGCGCCGTCCCCGGCCGGCAGCCCTTCGACCTTGATCACGTCCGCGCCGAGGTCGCCGAGCAGGGCGGTGCACGTGGGTCCCGCGAGGGCCCGGGTCAGGTCCACCACGGTGATCCCGGCGAGCGGTCCGGCGGACCGGGCCTCCTGCTGGGCTCCGGGCCCCTCGGATCGGGCGCCCGCCTTCTCGGATCCAGTCATGCCGCCCCTCCTGCTCGCTACTTGGCGCCGGTGGTGGAGGTGGAGAGCGCGCGGGGGTCCCGCTCGTTCCACTTCCCGTGCTCGACGGCGGTGAAGAACCGCTGCACGTGCTGGTTGAACAGCTCCGGCTCCTCGAGGTTGGTCACGTGCCCGGACTTCGGCAGGATCGCCAGCCCGCAGCGGGGGACGGTCCGCTTCAGCATCAGGTCGGTCTCCAGGGCGCCGTTGTCCTCGTCCCCGGCCACGACCAGCACCGGCGGGCGGCACGCGGCGAGCTCCTCGGTCATCGCGTAGAGCGAGGGCCGCCCCTTCTGCACGCCGCGCATCGTGTGCGCCGCCCCGACCGGGTCGTGCTCGGCGAGGACCCGCACGTGCTCCGCGTGGCCACGGGGGTCCTTGGCCTCGTACTGCACGCGCGCCGGCCCGAAGCCGTACCACTGCGACATCGCCTCCGAGCCCTCCACGTCGAAGGCCACGGCCACCTTCTCCGACTCCTCCCGGAAGCCCGCCTCCTTGTCCGGGTGGGCGCCGTACCCGCACCCGGCGACGACCGCGCCCAGGGTGCGGTCGGGGTGCTGCAGCGCGAAGTGGAGTGCGGCGAACCCGCCCATGGAGTTGCCGACCACGAACGCCCGGTCCACGCCGGCGGCATCGAGCACGGCGGCCACGTCGGCCACCGCACGGTCCTGGCTGTACGACGCCTCGTCCGTCGGGACGTCCGAGGGCGGGAACCCCCGGGCGGCGTAGACCAGGCACCGGTAGGTGCGCCCGAAGTGCCGCAGCTGGGGCTCCCACGAGCGGTGGTCCCCGGCGAACTCGTGCAGGAAGATCACGGGTACGCCGCTGCCCACCTCCTCGTAGTACAGGTCGACACCGTCGTCGGTGGTGGCGGTCGGCATGGTCTCGCCCTTCCTCAGTAGTAGTAGCGCAGTGGGGGGCCGAAGCGTCCGGCGGGGAGCGGGCCGGCGGGTCCGCCGTGGCGCCCGGCCCGGGCACCGCGCCGGGCACCGAGGTACGCCGCCAACCCGGACAGGGCGATGGTGGCGATCGAGCCGGCGTGCCGCTGCAGCATCGGCTTGACGATGAGTGCCCAGGCATCCAGGCCCTCGCTGGTCATCGCTCCGGTGCCCGCCGGCTCGCCTGCCGCCGGTGCACGGCCCGTCCCGGCGGCCGGGGCCGGCGCGGGCTCTCCCGCGGCCGCTGCCTGGCCCGAGGGCTGGGCGGCCGAGGTCCCGGTGGCGGGCGTCGCCGCCGGGGGTGGTGTGGGCGCCTCGGCCCGGGCCGGTGCGACGGTTCCGCCGGAGACCAGCATCTGCTCGACGTTGCCGGCGAAGGTCTGCATGATCGAGTCGGTCACGTCGGCGATCACGCCGCGTCCGAACTGGGCGACCTTGCCCCGCACGTTGAGCTCGGTGGCCAGGTGCACGCTGGTGACGCCTGCCTCCTCGGACAACGTCGCCACGATGTGGGCGTCGGCGTTGCCGGCGCCGCGCTTCTCCCGGCCCTTCGCCCGCATGGTCAGCGTGTGCGTGTCCGGGTCCCGCTCGAGGATGGTGAACTGCCCGGTGTAGGTCACGCTGAGGGGGCCGACCTTGACCTTGACCTCGCCGTCGTAGGTGTCCTCCCCGGACTGGCCCAGCAGGGTCGACCCCGGCATGCAGGTGGCGATCCGGTCGACGTCGAGGAAGGCGTCGTACACCTCCGACACCGGCCGGGCGATGGTGAACGAGTTCGAGAGCTGCATCTCAGCGCTCCATCAGGGCCTTGCGCTGGGCGCCGTCGATCGGCACGTGGGCACCGTGCACGCTGGCGGCCGCGTCGGAGGCGAGGAAGGCGACGAGGTTCGCGACCTCCTGCGGCTGGGTGATCCGCCCGAAGGGGATCGACACCTCCGCGCGCCGCCGAGCCTCGTCCTGGTCGACACCCATGTCGCGGGCGAACGCCTTCTCCAGCCCGTCCCACCGATCGGTGTCGACCGGCCCCGGGTTCACGGTGTTCAGTCGCACGCCCTTCGGGCCGTACTGGTCGGCCACCGAGCTGGCGAAGTTCAGGTCCGCCGCGTTGGCGGCGCCCGCGGTCATCTCCCAGAACGAGGGCTTGAGGCCGTCGTTGCCGACCACCATCACGACCGAGCCACCCCCGGCCTCGACCATCCGGGGGACGACGGCGCGCACGGTGCGGACGTAGCCCATGAACTTCAGGTTCAGGCTCTGCATCCACTGCTCGTCGGTCAGCTCCTCGAGCAGGCCACCGGGGGAGCTGCCGGCGCAGGTCACCAGGATGTCGATCCGACCGAGCTCGTCGATCGCGGCCTGGACGCAGCGCTCCACGTCCTCGCTCTGGCTCATGTCCCCGGCCTGGGCGACCACCCGGCGTCCGGTCTCCTCGCTGAGCTCGGAGGCGGTGCGCTCGAGGTCCTCGGCGTTGCGGGCGGTGATCACCACGTCACACCCCTCGTGCGCGAGGCGGCGGGCGACCTCGCGGCCGATGCCCTTGCTGCCGCCGGTGACGAAGGCGATCTTGTCGGTGAGGTTCAGGTCCATCGGTCCTCCTGCGCTGGGTCCAGTGCTGATGGTATATCAAATATCACGATGTGATCCACGTCAATCCCCGGCCCCGGCGCCACTGCTCCCGGGGTGCCGGCCCGGAACCCGCCGACCCTCGTCGGCCGCCGCCCGGGCGGAGGGCGCAGCGCCGGTCCAGGCGGCGGCGTTGGTGGTGCGTTCCTCGCGCAGCCGCTCCTGCAGCGGCCCCCGCCCGGTGATCTGCTTGAGCCGCCCCAGTGCGCCCGGGTCCGCGGTGGCGAGGTGGGCCACGGTCGCTTCCGCCAGGGCCCAGGGATCCTCGCCGACGGTCGCGAACCCGGCGCGGAGCGCCTCGTCGGCCCCGAGCCACCGTCCGGTGAGGGTCAGGTCCAGCGCGCGCGAGCGTCCGACCAGGTCCGGCAGGATCCAGCCGCCGACGGCGAGCCCATGCCCCGGGCCGACCCAGCGCCAGCGCGCGCCGGGGGAGGCGAACCGCACGTCCGCGGCGCAGGTCAGCTGCGCTCCGCCGCCGACGGCCGCTCCCTCGACCACGGCCAGGACGGGGCCGGGCCGCGTGACCATCAGCTCGTAGCAGGCGTAGAGCCGGTCGCTCAGCGCGGCCCGGGTGGCATCATCGGCGGAGAGATCCGCCCCCGCGCAGAACGTGTCGGACGTCGAGCTCCCCAACACCAGGATCTCGGCCGGGTCCTCACCGAGGAGGTGCTCGAGGTGCTCGACGGTGGACGCGGTGAGCGCGTTGCGTCGCCGGGGGGCGTCGAGCCGCAGGATCCGGGCGGGAAGGTCTGGATGGGCGGCAACCCTCAGGTCGCTCATGATGTGCTGTGCCTCACGTGAAATATGGTATACCACTCGGAGAGAGGGGTGACGCCCGTTGAAGCCGGCAGCGTTTGAGTACCACCGCGCCTACACCGTGGACGAGGCCGTGGAGCTCCTCGTCGAGCTCGGCGAGGACGCCAAGATCATCGCCGGTGGGTTGTCCCTCGCCCCGATGATGAACTTCCGCCTGGCGCGCCCGGAGGCGCTGGTCGACGTGAACCCCATCCCGGGCCTGGACCAGGTGGTCCGCGAGCAGGACACCCTGCGGGTGGGGGCGCTCACCCGCCACCGTGCGATCGAGACCACCCGCGACCCCCGCGTACACGCCGGGTTCGGTGTCCTGCCGCGTGCCGCGCGCTGGATCGGGCACTACCCCATTCGCTGTCGGGGCACGGTCGGTGGCAGCATCGCGCACTCCGACCCCAGCGCCGAGTGGTGCCTCCTGGCCTCGCTGTACGACGCGTCGGTGGTGCTCCGGGGCCCGTCGGGTCAGCGGGAGGTCCCGGTCACCGACTGGTTCACCGGCTTCTTGACCACCAGTGGCGCGCCGGACGAGATGCTGGTGGAGGCCCGGTTCACCCGCCCGCGGCCGTACGGCGCGCTGACCGAGTACGCCCGCCGCAAGGGGGACTTCGCCATCGCCGCGGCCGGTGTTGCCTTCGACGTGGTGGACGGGCGGCTGTCCGACGTCGGCATCGTGCTCGGTGGGGTGGGCAACGAGCCCGTGCGCGCCGTCGAGGCCGAGGAGCTGCTCGAGGGCGCCGAGGCCCGGCCGGAGCGCTGGGCGGAGGCGGCTCGCGCCGCAGCAGCCGGGGTCGATCCGCCCACCGACCTCAACGGCGACGCGACGTACCGCCGGCAGCTGGTGGAGACGCTCACTCGCCGGGCCTTCGACGAGGCGATGGCGCTCGGGGCCGACTGATGGAGCCCACCGCACCGCCCGCCCGCTGGGTCGGCAACCGGCTCCCGCGCCGGGAGGACCCCCGCATGCTGCGCGGCAGCGGGCGGTTCACCGACGACCTCCCCGCGGTGCACGCCCTGCACGCGGCGTTCGTGCGCAGCCCGGTGGCCGCGGGGCGGATCACCTCGATCGACACGTCGGCCGTCGAGGACCTGCCGGGCGTCGCCGGGGTGTTCACCTCCGCCGACCTCGGCCATCCCGGGCTGACCGCGGCGCTGGAGCGCCCCGAGTTCGTCGCCACGACGATGCCCCTGCTGGCCCATGACCGGGTGCGGTACGCCGGGGAGCCGGTCGCGGTGGTGCTGGCCGAGGACCGGTACCTCGCCGAGGACGCGGCCGAGGCGGTCGGGGTGGACATCGAGGAGGCTCCCGCCGTCACCGGCCTGGCCGACCTCGGACGTGACGACCTGCCGCAGCTGCACGACGAGGCCCCCGACGGGGTGTTGGTCGACCTGCAGATGTTCACCGACGACCTGCTCGACGACGTCCTGGCCGAGGCCCCGCTGGTGCTGACCGAGACCTTCCGCAGCGGCCGTCTCCACGCCGCGCCGATGGAGGCGCGCAGCTGCCTCGCCGAGTGGGTCGAGCGCGACGAGCAGCTGGTGCTGACGCTCTCCACCCAGGTCCCCCACCAGGTCCGGACCGGCGTGGCGCACGCGCTGGGCCTGCCCGAGCGGCGGGTCCGCGTGATCGCCCCGGACGTCGGCGGAGGGTTCGGCCTCAAGTGCGTCGTCGGTCGGGAGGAAGTCGTGGTGGCGGCCCTGGCGGCCCGGTTGCGCCGCGAGGTGCGCTGGAGCGAGGACCGCCAGGAGAACCTCACCGGGGCGTTCCACGGCCGCGAGCAGGAGTACCACGTCCGCGCCGGGTTCGACAGCGACGGGCGACTCCTCGGCCTGGACGCCGACATCCGCTGCAACATCGGCGCCTACTCGGCCTTCCCCTTCAGCTGCGGGGTGGAACCCCTGATGGCCGCGACCGAGCTGCCGGGCGTCTACAAGCTGCCCCGGTACGCCGCCCGGGCGCGCGGCTTCGCCAGCAACAAGCCGCCCACCGCGCCGTACCGTGGCGTGTCCCGACCCCAGATCGTGCTGGTGATGGAGGGGCTGATGGACCGGGCCGCCGAACGGCTCGGCCTCGACCGGGTCGAGATCCGGCGGCGGAACACGATCGCCCCCGACGACTTCCCCTACACCGGCGCGAACGGCATCACCTACGAACCGGGCTCCTACCTCGAGTCGCTGGAGCTGTGCCTCGAGGAGACCCGCCGGGCCGGGTGGTGGGAGCTGCGCGAGCGCGACGACGGCGTCGTGCGGGGCATCGGCATCGCGAACTTCTCCGAGCGCACCGCCTACGGCACCGCCACCATGGGCCTGCGGAAGATGCAGATGACCCCCGGCTTCGAGGTCGCCCACGTGCGGATGGACGCCTCGGGCGACGTGGTGGTCACCAGCGGGACCTGCGGCCACGGCCAAGGGCACGAGACGACGTTCGCCCAGCTGGTGGCCGACCGGCTGGGGACGACCCCGGACCGGGTCAAGCTGCGCCAGGGCGACACCGACCTGACCAGCTTCGGGTGGGGCACCTTCGGCAGCCGCTCCCTCGTCATCGGCGGCGGCTCGGCCGTGGTGGCGGCCGACCGGCTGGCCGACCAGGTGCGCACGGTGGCCGCCGAGATGCTGGAGGCCGAGGCCGGCGACATCGAGCTCGTCGACGGCTTCGCCGCGGTCGCGGGCGCCCCGGACGCCCGGGTGGCGATCGACGAGGTCGCCAGGACCGTGCACTTCCGGGCGCACACCCTCACCGGTCACGAGGAGCACCTGCTTGAGGCCCGGGGTACGGCCGACCCGCCCGGGATGTTCTCGAACGCCTGCCACGCCGCGCTGGTCGAGATCGACCCCGGCACGGGGGGCGTGCAGGTCGTCGACTACATCGTGGTCGAGGACTGCGGCGTGGTGGTCAACCCGACGATCGTCGACGGCCAGGTCCGGGGCGGCGTGGCCCAGGGCATCGCCGCGGCGCTGTACGAGGAGCTGGCCTACTCGCCCGAGGGTCAGCCCCTGGCCGGGACCTTCATGGACTACCTGGTGCCGACGGCCTCGGAGATCCCGCCGATCGCGGTCCACCACCTCGAGACCCCCTGCGACCAGACCGAGACCGGCGCGAAGGGGATGGGCGAGGGCGGCACGATCGGTGCACCCGCCGCGGTGCTCTCGGCCCTCAACGACGCCCTGCACAACCACGGGGAGACCCGCCACGGGGACCGTGACCACGGGGTGCGGCTCCAGCACGTGCCGGTCACCCCCGCCGAGCTGATGCCCCTGCTGGGGGCGGCGCGACAGGAGGACGCATGAAGGACCAGCACCTGGTGACGCTGCGCGTCAACGGCCACGAGCACGAGCTCGTCATCGAGTCCCGCAAGACGCTGGCCGACGTCCTCCGGCAGGACCTCGGCCTCACCGGGACCCACCTGGGTTGTGAGCACGGCATCTGTGGCGCCTGCACCGTGCTGATGGACGGCGACCCGATCCGGGCCTGCCTGGTGTTCGGGGTGCAGGCCGACGGCCGTGAGCTCCGCACCGTGGAGTCGCTGGCCGAGGGGGAGGACCTCAACGACCTGCAAGAAGCGTTCAGCCGCCACCACGGACTGCAGTGCGGCTTCTGCACCCCCGGGTTCCTGATGCTCGCCGAGGCCTACCTCGCGACCGAGCCCCGGGCCGATCGCGACGAGGTGCGCGAGGTGGTCTCGTCGAACCTGTGCCGGTGCACCGGCTACCAGGGCATCGTGGACGCGGTCTGCGAGGTGGCCGAGCAGCGCGCCGCCTCGCGACCGGGTGGCACCGATGGGTGAGGTCCCGACCCAGGTGGGTGCCCGTCTGGCCCGCAAGGAGGACCGGCGGCTGCTGACCGGCGACGGCCGGTTCGGTGGCGACGTGTCGCGCACCCGGATGCAGCACGTGCGGATCGTGCGTTCCCCGCTGGCCTCCGGACGGATCACCTCGATCGACACCTCTGCCGCCCGCGCCGTACCGGGCGTGGTCGAGGTGCTCACGGCGTCGGACCTGCCCGGCGACGTACGCATCCCGGTGCGGCTGGCGGTGCAGGGCCTCGACCTGTCCGAGCACCTGCAGCCGGTCCTGGCGGCCGACGAGGTCCGGTACGTCGGGGAGCCGGTCGCGGTGGTCGTGGCCGAGGACGCCTACGCCGCCGAGGACGGCGCCGAGATGGTCGAGGTCGACATCGAGCCGGCGGAGGTGCTGCTCGATGCCGCCGAGGCGCCCGAGGACCGGATCGCCGCCGACTTCACGCTCGGGTACGGCGAGGTCGACGCGGCCTTCGCCGAGGCCGAGCACGTGGTCGAGTGGGAGTTCGACGTCGGCCGGCACTCCGCGGTGCCCATGGAGCCGCGCGCCCTGGTCGTCGAGCACGTGGCCGCGAACGACACCCTGGAGGTGTTCGGCGCGACCAAAGTGCCGGTCTTCAACCGGGGGGTGCTCGCCGAGCTGCTCGGCATCGACCCGGAGGCGATCCGGATGCACGCGGTCGACGCGGGCGGCGGCTTCGGGGTGCGCGGCGAGTTCTACCCCGAGGACTTCCTGGTCCCGTGGCTGGCCCGGCGGCTGCGCTGCTCGGTCTCGTGGGTGGAGGACCGGGCCGAGCACATGGTCGCGGTCAACCACTCCCGCCAGCAGCGGCACCGGATCGAGGTGGCCCTGGCTGCCGACGGCCGGATCCTGGCGCTGCGCGACGACGTGTGGCACGACAACGGCGGGTACGTGCGCACCCACGGCGTCATCGTCCCGGAGCTGACCCTGGCGATGCTGCCCGGCCCCTACCGGGTGCCGGCGTACCAGGGACGCATCCGGGTGGCCCTCACCAACAAGACCCCCTGCGGCACCTACCGGGCCCCGGGCCGGTTCGAGGGCACGACGGTGCGCGAGCAGCTGCTGGACCGGGCCGCGGCCGAGCTCGGCATGGACCGGGTGGAGCTGCGCCGCCGCAACCTGCTGGTGCCGGACGAGCTCCCGCACGCCCGCGCGATGAGCACGCTGGGCACCGACATGGTCCTGGACTCCGGGGACTACCCCGGGGTGCTGGACCGCGCGCTGACGCGGGCCGGGGAGCTCGGCTGGCGCGAGCGGGTGGACCAGGGCCGCGCCGAGGGCCGTCGGCTCGGTCTCGGGGTCTCGATGTTCCTCGAGAAGTCGGGGCTGGGGCCCAGCGACACCGCCGACGTCGAGGTCACCGGAGCCGGCCGGGTCCGGGTGCACTCGGGCGGCACGTCGCTGGGGCAGGGCATCGAGACCGTCCTGGCCCAGGTGGTCGCCGACGAGTTCGGGGTGGCAATCGACCGGGTCGACGTGGTCAACGGCGACACCCAGCTGCAGCCCTACGGCACCGGCTCCTGGGCCAGCCGTTCCACGGTGGTGGCCGGCAACGCGGTGAGCGGCGCCGGTCAACAGGTCGTGGCGCGGATGCGGGAGGTTGCCTCCCGCGTCCTGGAGGTGGCGCCGGAGGACCTGGAGGTGGGGGACGGACGGGTCGGCGTGCGGGGCGTGGCCGACCAGTCACTGTCCTTCGTCGACGTGTGGCGCGCCACCCAGCCGGGGAGCCGGTGGCTCCCGTCGGGGGAGCCGGCGGGCCTCTCCGCGCGCTCCCGGTTCGACGTCGACCACATGACCTACCCGTACGGCGCCCACGTGTGCCTGGTCGAGGTGGATCCCGGGACCGGGGGCGTGGAGGTGCTCGGGTACCTCGTGGCCTACGAGGTCGGCCGGGCGGTCAACCCGACCCTCGTGGAGGGACAGCTGCGTGGCGGCGTCGCGCAGGGCGTGGGTGGGGCGCTGCTGGAGCAGTTCGCGTACGACGAGGCCGGCCAGCCCCAGGCGACCACCTTCATGGACTACCTGATGCCCACGGCCTCGGAGGTGCCCGACGTGGAGGTGGTGGTGTGCGAGGACGCCCCCTCGACGACCAACGCCCTCGGCGTCCGGGGGGCCGGGGAGGGCGGTCTGACCGGTGCGGGTGCAGCGGTGGCCAGTGCGGTCAGCGACGCGATCGGGGTGCCCGCGCTCGCGGCGCTCCCGATCACCCCGGGCGCGGTGCTCGCGCACCTGCACCGGGAGTGACCAGCGGGTAACCGCCCGGCGCGATGCGTAGGATGGCCGGCAGGGGAACAGAGGAGCATCCAGTGAGCAGTACTCGGGCCGCAGGGACAGCCGCGATGCAGTATTCGTCCAAGAGCGACGTCGTCTGCGCGATGCTCCGCGAGATGATCATCAGCGGCGAGGTGGTCGGGGACGAGCCGTTGCGGCAGCGTGAGCTCGCCCAACGGTTCGGCGTCAGCCAGACCCCGGTGCGCGAGGCGCTGCGGCGGCTCCAGTCCGAGGGCCTGGTGGTCAACGACCCGCACCGCGGCGCCACCGTCGCCCATTCGCGTTCCGGCATCGTCCAGGACAACGCCCGGATCCGCGCCGCCCTGGAACCCTTGGGTGCCCGGCTGGCCGCGGAGGCGGTGACCCCGGAGCAGCTGGCACGGCTGCAGGAGCTCAACGACCGGATGGGCGCGGTGCACAGCGACGAGGACTACGGCGACCTCAACCGCGACTTCCACTTCACGATCTACGAGGCGGCCGCCTCACCCATGCTGCTGTCGATGATGCGGCTGCTGTGGCAGTCGATGCCGGACGGTCCGAAGGTCACCCGACCCCACGCCGAGTCGGTCGCCCAGCACCAGGAGCTCATCGACGCGCTCGGCGCCGGCGACACCGAGCGGGCGGCCGAGATCACGATGCAGCACATCCTCTCCTCCTCCCACCGCGAGGACGAGATCCCCCACTGACCCGTCCGTTCCCCACGAGCCGTCACTCCTGGCGCGACGAGCCGGCAGCCCTGGCGGGAGGGAGACGCGCCTCGAGCCCGAGGGAGGCGCGCCTCGACCTGTCCGCCAGTCAGACCGCCTTGCGCGCCTTCAGGCCCTCGTGCACGTGCGACAGGAACTCGGTCGCGCGGCGCTCGGGGGCGCGGGTGGCCAGGCTGACCCCGATGAAGAGCACCAGGGCGATCGCGAGCCCCCACACCCCGCTGCCCTGCCCGAGCAGGCGCGTCTGGGTGAACTCGAGGACGAAGACCACCGAGCCGGCGACCACCGTCGAGGACAGGACACCGGCCGCCGTGCCGCGCCGCCAGAAGAACGTCCCGATGATCGACGGGACCATCACCAGCAACCCTGCCGAGGCCGACACCGACAGGACGGCGATCAGGTCCAGCTCCAGCTGGGCGAACCCGAAGGCCAGCAGCGCGATGATCGGGAGCACGATCTTGCCGACCACCAGCTGGCGGGGCTCGGTGCTGTCCTTCTTGGCCACCAGGTAGACGTCGCGGGTGACCATGGAGGACAGGGTCAGCATGATCGAGTCGATCGTGGAGACTGCCGCGGCCACGATCCCGATCATCACGATGATCCCGAGGGCCGTGGGCACCAGGTCGGAGGCCAGCAGCATCGGGGTGGCCAGGTCTCCGGTCTCCAGCTCCGGGAACTGCAGCAGCGCCGCGAAGCCCCAGGTGACCGAGACCAGGGTGTAGATGAACCCGAAGATCAGGAATCCGACCAGCATCCGGCGCAGGTCACGCATCGATCCGGGCGTGTAGAGCCGCTGGCTGACCTGGGGATTGGAGATGGAGAAGAAGAACCACGGCAGCGTCAGGCCGATGAAGGTGCTGAAGGTGAAGAACCCGTTGCCCGGCACGCTCAGCGCGCCGGGGTGCTCACGGCTCAGCGACCCGAAGAACTCGCCCGTGCCACCGAGCCGGGAGATCACGAAGGCCACCACCAGGGTGGAGCCGATGACCATCATGATCGCCTGCAACGAGTCGGTCCACGCCACCGAGCGCAGTCCGGCCACCATGGCGAACACGATCGCGAGGATGGTCGCCAGGACGGTGCCGGCGAGGAAGGTGATGCCCCCGTCGGTCATCCCGCTGACCAGGTAGCCGACACCGGCGAGCTGGACCGCGGCGTACGGGATCAGGAAGACGCAGCTGGTCAGGGCGGTGACGACGGCGACGGCCCGGTTGTCGTACCGGTGGCCGAGCATCTCCGAGGGGGTGACGTAGCCGTACTTCTGGCCCACGGACCAGAACCGTGGCCCGAAGATGAGCACGAGCGTCACTCCGCAGAGGTAGATCAGCTCGAAGCCCAGCGCGCCCACGCCGCCGGCGTAGGTGAGCCCTGCGAGCCCGATCATCATGAAGGCGCTGTACGTCGTGGCGCTGTAGCTCATGGCCGAGACGAAGCCGCCCATCTGGCGGTTGCCGAGGAAGTAGTGCGCCATGCTCCTCGACTTGCCGCGGCGGGAGAAGTACGCCGCGACCAGGGCGATGGCGACGTAGATCGCGATGCCGACCCAGACCCAGGTGGTCTCCATGGCTCAGTCCTTCCAGTCGGCGCTGACGACGGCGTTGAGGCCGATCACCGCGGCGGTGGCCACGCTCCAGAACAGGAAGCTGCCGTACCAGGCGTCGACGTCACGAAAGACGGTGTAGGGGAGCAGGAAGCTCAGCAGGATGATCACCAGGATCGGGATGAGCAACCAGGCCTTGCCTGTTCGGTTCACGGTTGTCTCCTCGTGCTGTGGGACGTCCTCCGGTGCCCGGCTCGCGGACGAGCCTAGGGAGGTCGTCGGGGAGTGAGCACCGGATGCCTGTCGACGACCGGGAAACCCACGGGGTGACCCCCATCACCCTGTGTGTTGTATATCATGTACCACTGGTGGTGGCAACGGATCCGAGACCGAGCGCGAGGTGCTCCTGGTGGGGTCGGGCCATCAGCTGCATGCCCGCGGGCAGGGGTCCGGGCGTGGGCACGGGGACCGAGACCGCCGGCCATCCGGTGGCCGCCGACCAGGCGGTGTGCCGGCTCAGGGCAGCGGTGACCGGCACTTCCCGGCCCGCCAGGGGGACGTGGGTGGCGTCGCGTCGCGGGGCCACGCAGGAGGTGGTCGGGGTGAGGAAGGCGTCGATCCGCAGCTGGTCGTAGAGGCTCGCGGTGTCGGCCCGCAGGGTGGTGCGGGCCCGGCGCAGCAGGGTGGTGGTCTCCGCACCGACCAGGTCCTCGGCGAGCGTGAGCAGGGCGCGGGCCTCGCCCCCGAAGCCGAGCGGGTCGGCGTGCACGGTCGAGGCGTGGGCTGCCGCGGACTCCACGAGCATCGTCACCACGGACAGGGCGCCGGCCTCGCGCGTGGGCACCTCGTGACAGTGCACCAGCTCCACGCCTGCGCGCCGCAGGGCGTCCAGGAAGTCGTCGTACGCCGCTGCCACTGCCCCGTCCATCGGGCCCGGGTCGGCGAGCACGCCGACGCGCAGCCCGACGCCGCTGTCCGGCAGCGCGGGGAGCGGGGCGTCGAGCAGGGCACCGAGGACCGCCGCGCACGTGGCCACGTCGGGGGCGATCGGGCCGACCACGTCCTGGCTGGGCGCGAGCGCGGTGATCCCTTCGAGGGGGAGGAGGCCGTGGGTGGGACGGAGGCCGACCAGGCCGCACAGGGCGGCGGGTACCCGGATCGATCCACCGGTGTCGGTGCCGAGCGCGGCCCCGCACACTCCCGCGGCCACCGCCGCGGCGGAGCCGCCGGAGGATCCCCCGGTGTAGCGGGACGGATCGAGCGGGTTCCGGAGCGCAGGTGAGGTGACACCCCACGCCATCTCGTGCAGCGCCGCCTTGCCGACGCAGGCCGCCCCGGACGCGGCCAGTCGCCGCCACACCGGGGCCGAGGTGCTCGCGGCCCGCCACGCGCCGCGCGGGGTGCCATTGCGGGTGGGGAGGCCGGCGACGTCGATCAGGTCCTTGACCGCCACGGTCAGCCCGGTCAGCGGCCCCTCGCCGGAGCCCTCTGCCTGGTCGGGAGGGGCGGAGACCAGCCAGCCCTCCTCCAGGGCCGCCGCCACGGTGGTGCGGGGGGCGGGGGGCGGCGGTACGGCGAGGTCCGCGGTCGGGCCGTCGGGGGTAGTCCGGGTGGGGGGCCAGGTGTCGGCAGCTGAGGTCGGTGCGCGCGAGGCGAGGTCGTGGACGGTCGGCACCGACATCTCGAGCACCCCGGCGTAGGTGGCCCGGGTGGTCGCCTCGATCTCATCGCCCGGGACCAGCGCAGCGAGACGGTCGGCGGTCACAGCGTTCCTCGCGCGTTCCACCGGTGGCGGGCCTCGTCCGGGCTGGGGAGACTGGGCCGGGACGGTGTTGCCACCCGTGAAATATGGTATATCACGTGGTGAAGGTAACACCGCGCCCCGATGCAGTCCACAGGAAGCGACCCCGCCATGGCCGATGTGCAACCACAGACCCCGCTG
>CAZRKV010000039.1:0-6247 GCA_964600305.1 uncultured Nocardioides sp.
GGTCTCCGGGATCGGCGAGGAGATGGGTGACGTGGGCATGGCGGTGCAGCGGGCGGAGGACAAGACGGCCCAGATGCAGGCCCGGGCCGGCGCGATCGACGAGCTGATCGCCTCGGGGGCCCTCGACGACGTCTCCTCGGCGGGTCCCAGTGACGACATCACGCGCGAGCTCGACGCCCTGAGCTCCGACTCCGACGTGGAGGCCCAGCTGGCGGCCCTGAAGAAGGGCGCCTCCCCCGAGGCCCTGCAGTCCGGGAAGGAGGGCACGGCCGAGTCCACCAACGGCGCGTCCGCCGAGGTGGTCGACGAGGGGACCCGCCGCGAGGAGGGCCAGGCATGATCGCGCGCATCCTGGGCGAGGGCCAGTACGACGTCCCCGACTCGGCCCTGGACCGGCTCGACGAGCTGGACGAGGCGGTCGAGCGGGCCGTGGAGGCCGGGGACGAGCCGTCCTTCGCCCAGGCCCTCGGTGCGCTGCTGGACCGGGTCCGCGAGGTGGGCACGCGCCACGCCGAGGACGCGCTGGACGCTTCCGACGTGATCCTGCCTCCCGATGACGCCTCGCTGGCCGAGGTCCGGGAGATGCTCACCGACGACGGACTGATCCCGGGGTGAGCGGACCGGACGGGGGCGGCACGGGACGAGACCATGGTGGAGGACACCTGAGGTGAAGAGCCGATTCATCAAGGACACCGGGCTGACCGCGCGGATGACGCTGGTGATGTTCCTGCTCGGTGCGCTCTTCGTCGCGCTGATCGTGGCGCTGATGTTCGTCGGCGTGACCTACTTCGACGGCGGGATGGGCCTGGTCGTCGTCATCGGCCTGATCGGCATCGGCATCGCCTTCTACCAGTGGTACGCCAGCGACAAGCTCGCGATGCGGGCGATGCGGGCCCGCGAGGTCTCGCCCCAGGAGGCGCCGGAGCTGCACGGCATGATCGACCGGCTGTGCGCCCTGGCCGACATGCCCAAGCCCCGGGTCGGGGTCGCCGACATGGCGATGCCCAACGCCTTCGCGACCGGGCGCTCCCCGGACCGGGCCGTGGTGTGCGTGACCACGGGCATCCTCCACACCCTGGACGCCGAGGAGCTGGAGGCGGTGCTCGCCCACGAGCTCTCCCACGTGGCGCACCGCGACGTGATGGTGATGACCATCGCCTCGACCGCGGGCATCGTGGCCGGGATGGTGACCCAGGGCGCCCGGTTCGGCGTGTTCTTCGGCGGCGGTCGTGGACGGAACAACCAGGGCACCGCGGTGGCGTTCCTCGCGGCGCTGGTGGTGAGCCTGGTGGTCTACGCGATCAGCTTCTTCCTCACCCGGCTGCTCTCGCGCTACCGCGAGCTGTCGGCCGACCGCGCCGGTGCCCACCTCACCATGAAGCCGGCCGCCCTGGCCTCGGCGCTGCAGAAGATCTCCGGCGGGATCGCGCAGATCCCCCAGAAGGACCTACGCTCCAACGCCGCCATGAACGCCTTCTTCATCACCCCCGCGGTCAGCGGCCAGACGCTGAAGACCCTGACGTCGACCCACCCGCCCCTGGAGCAGCGCCTGGAGCAGCTGGCCCGGATCCAGGCCGAGCTCGGCCGCCCGCGGGGCTGATCCGGGTGGGCTTCTGGGACGCCATCCTCGGGCGACGCGAACCGCGCCAGCCACGGCTGGACTCGCTGTTCGCCGTCCCGAGCGCGGCGATCACGCTGCAGACGGCGATGGGGTTCGAGCCGACGGGCACCGGGGCGGTGTGCTTCCGGGCGGCGAGCGGGTCGGCGTTCGCCGACACCCAGGCCGACATCGTCGAGCTGCTGCGCAACGACCCCAGCGCTCCGACCGTCGAGGAGACCACGGACGGCTTCGGCTTCACCTGGCTCTTGGTCCACCGGGAGCCCACCGAGGTGGCGGGTCTGTGCACCGACCTGCACGCGGTCAACGTGATGCTGGCCGAGCAGGGCTTCGCGCCGGCCCTGCTGTGCTCGCTGGTGCCCTTCGCCGACTCCTCGGGGCGCCGGCTCGGGCTGGTCTACCTCTACAAGCAGGGCACGTTCTACCCGTTCGCACCCACCGGGGGAGAGCAGCGGGACAACCTGCTCGAGATCAACGCCGGCGAGCAGCTCGGCGGTGAGCTCCCCATGGAGGCCGACCGCAGCCGCTGGATGGCGCTCTGGGGAGCCCCCGGCCTCTGACCCCGGGCTCTGACCTGGCCTCTGACCCTGGCCGCCGGCGGCGGCGTACCCGGGTGGCACGATGGACCCCCGTGCGCTCGGTGACCGATCTTCCCCGCGACGTGGCCGCGATGGCCGTGGTCGCGTTCTGCGTGGCCCTCGGGTTCGGGGTGGTGGCCCCGGCGATCCCGCTGTTCGCCAGCGAGTTCGGGGTCAGCGCCACGGCGGCCGGGGCCGTGGTGTCGGCGTTCGCCTTCATGCGCTTCGTCTCCGCGCTGGCCGCCGGGCGGCTGGTGGACCGGTTCGGCCAGCGCACGATGCTCGTCGTGGGGCTGGCCGTCGTCGCCGTCTCGAGCCTGCTGGCCGGGTTCTCCGGCACCTACGCGCAGCTGCTCGTGCTGCGCGGCGTCGGTGGTGTGGGGTCGGCCATCTTCGCCGTGGCCGCGGTCAGCCTGGTGCTGGCCGTGGCCGCCGCCGACATGCGGGGCCGGGCGATGGGGGTCTACCGCTCCGGCTTCCTCCTGGGCGGGATGGTCGGCCCGGCCCTCGGCGGAGCCGTGCTCGGGCTGTCGCTGCGGGCCCCGTTCTTCCTCTACGCCGGCACCCTCGCGATCGCGGGTGCCGCGGCGATCGCCTTCGTCCGGCGCCCCGGGAGCCGGGCGCCGGAGGGGGAGCCGCAGGCGTCGTCCGCGGATTCCGAGGAGCCCCCGGAGCGGTCGTTCCGCGAGGTGCTCGCGCTCCCCGAGTACCAGGCCGCACTGGTGGCGAACGCCGCGGTCGGCTTCGCCTCCTTCGGGCTGCGGGCCGCGCTCGTGCCCCTGTTCTTCGTGCAGGCGCTGGGGGCGCCCGCCGGGTGGGTGGGCGTCGCCTTTCTCGTCTCCACGGTGGTGCAGACCGCCCTGATGATCCCGGCCGGCCGGTGGACGGACACGGCGGGCCGGCGCCCCGCCCTGCTGGTCGGCTCGTTCGCGACCGCCCTGGGCCTGGGGGTCCTCGCCCTGAGCGGGTCGGTGTGGATGGGCCTGGTCGGCATGGCGGTGTTCGGCGCCGGGTCGGCCTACCTGGGGACGGCGCCGGGCGCCCTGGTCGGCGACGTGGCCGGGCGGCGGAGCGGCACCGTGGTGGCGGTCTTCAACATGGCCAGCGACCTCGGAGCCGTGGTCGGACCGGTCCTGGCCGGGGTGCTGGTCGATCGGGGCTCGTTCCCCGGTGCCTTCGGCGCCGGGGTGGTCTTCGTCGTGATCGCCGGGCTCCTCGGCCTGCGGCTCCGGGAGGACACCGGTCCGGCGGCGAGGTGAGACCGGCCCGGTCCGCGCCTCACCCCGCCGGGAGGTCGAGCATCCGCTGCAGGGCGACGGTGGCCCAGTGCTCGGTGTCCGGGTCGACCGCGATCCGGTTGACCACCTCGCCCGCGACGAGCGACTCCAGCGCCCACACCAGGTGCGGCAGGTCGTTCCGGTTCATCGTCGAGCTGTCGCAGACGTTGCGGTCCAGGAACGAGACGGACTTGTCCGGGTGGCGGGCGGCGAGCCGCTGCACCAGGTTGAGCTCGGTGCCGATGGCCCACGAGGACCCGGGCGGGGCCGCATCGACGGTGGCGATGATGTACTCCGTCGAGCCCACCAGGTCCGCCTTCGACACCACGTCGTGGGTGCACTCGGGGTGGACCAGGACCTGCACCTCGGGATCGCGTCGGCGCAGCTCGTCGACCACGTCGGCCCGGAACCGGCCGTGCACCGAGCAGTGCCCCTTCCACAGGATCATGCCCGCCTCGCGGAGCTGCTCGGTCGCCAGGCCGCCGGCCGGACGCAGCGGGTCCCACACCACGCAGTCCGACAGCGACATGCCGAGCTTCAGCACCGCGGTGTTGCGGCCGAGGTGCTGGTCGGGGAGGAAGAGCACCTTCGTGCCCGGCCCGTGCCGGTCGTAGGCCCAGGCGAGGGCCCGCTCGGCGTTGGAGGAGGTGCAGACCAGGCCGCCGTGCCGGCCGCAGAAGGCCTTGATGTCGGCCGAGGAGTTCATGTAGGTCACCGGGACCACCCGGTCGGCGACACCGGCGTCGGCCATCGCGTCCCAGGCGTCCTCGACCTGGGGCAGCCGGGCCATGTCGGCCATCGAGCAGCCGGCGGCCAGGTCGGGCAGGACCACCTGCTGGTCGGCCGAGGTGAGGATGTCGGCGGATTCGGCCATGAAGTGCACACCGCAGAAGACGATGTACTCCGCGTCCGGCCGGGCCGCGGCCTCGCGGGCGAGCTTGAACGAGTCGCCGGTGACGTCGGCGAACTGGATGACCTCGTCGCGCTGGTAGTGGTGGCCGAGCACGAACAGTCGGTCGCCGAGCGCCTCCTTGGCCGCCCGGGCGCGCTCGACGAGGGCGGGGTCGGAGGCCGGGGGGAGGTCGCCGGGGCACTCGACGCCGCGCTCGGTCTGCGGGTCGCGGCCCCGGCCGAGGGGCAGCAGGGGGAGGTCGACGGTCGTCATGGCGGCATCCTAGGCGGCGCGTCGCCCCGGGCGCCGCGGCGTCCACGGGTCACAGGACGACCGCGTGGTGCAGGTAGGGGGCCGGGAGCCGGGCCCCCCGCAGGCCCAGGTACCCGGGTCCCGGGTGCAGGTCGAGGCCGGCCGCCAGCCCGACGTCGACGGCCCAGGCGTTGGCGGCGGTGAGGTTGTCCAGGTGGACCTCGGTGCCCTCGGGGCTCGACGCCAGCGCCTCGTGCATCAGGTCGACGGCCGTACGTCGGCTGGTCGCGGCCAGCAGCACGGGTACGCCGGCGCGATCGACGTAGCAGAAGCCCTCCCCGGTCGTGCGCTCGGACACCAGCAATCGGTGGCGCTCCAGCAGCCACGCGTGGTCCGGACCGTGCGCGGCGCTGCGGGTGCGACGGGCGACCGAGTCGAGCAGGTCCCGGTCCCCGGCGCCGCCCTCGCGCACCCGGGAGCCGGGTTCCAGGCCGGTGCGGTCCACCACCCCGGTCAACTGCAGCAACGGGTGGAGGTCCAGCCCGGCGCGACGGAGCATCCGGGCGGCCTCCGGCCGGTCGGGGACCACGGTGAGCCCGCGCAGGCACCCGCGGCCGTGGTGCAGCGCGGCGGCCAGCAGCTGGGTGCCGAGGCCGCGGCGACGGTGCTCGGGCACCACGTGCCACGACGACAGCACCCAGGTCAGCTCGCGCCTGCTCGAGGCCACGGTGCCCACGATCCGGCCACCGTCCTCGGCCACCCAGCAGCCCTCCGGGTCGGTGTCGAGCAGGTGCTGCACCACCTCGTCGTCACCGACGGCCGCCGCTCCGGTGGGGTCCGAGGTGTCGTGGCGGGTCATCGGCCGCACCAGCGTCTCGCCCATGCCTCACCGTAGGCCGGGGGCGTCGTGGGCCTACCGGCGGTCTGCGGCCCCGGACACCTGCCACAGTCGAAGCCCCACCACACCGAACCACACGAAGAGCAGGCCCAGGCCGATGGTCGAGTCGAGGCTCTCCGACAGCGGGCCCCAGACCAGGGTCACCAGGATCGCCGGGGTGGTGAGCGACGCGTAGACCCACCAACCGCGCCACGCCGGGTCGCCACGCAACGCGAGTCCCGCGGCGAGGGTTCCCACCAGGCCGCCACCGACGGTCATCACGAACCCGATGAAGTGGGCGCTGGCCTGGGGCACGGCCTCATGGCCGCCTCCCTGGCGCTTCGGCGCCGTGCTCCTTTCCTCGTCTTCTGCGTCGTCGCGGGCGCCGCGGCCCTGATGGCGACGCTCTTCGGCGCATCCGAGGGGCTCAGCACGTTGCTCCCGGCGCTCGCGGCGGTCTACTCCGTGGCCCGGCACGGCCCGCGCCGCCGGGCCGTCCTGGCCGCGTGGGGGACCGCCGGGCTGGTGCTCGTCCGGGAGCTGCAGAACCCGGACAACACCTCGTGGGCGGAGACCACGAACGCCTTCGCCTGGAACCTCACGCTGGCAGCCGCCTGGTTGCTCGGCTCGTGGCTGCGGGCACGGCGGCTGTACGAGGCGGAGCTCGCCGAGCAGGTGCGGCGTGCGGAGCGGCAGCGGTCCGAGCGCGAGCGGCGTGCGGTGGCGGCCGCGGCCGAGGCGGAACGCGTCCGC
>CAZRKV010000039.1:6347-14627 GCA_964600305.1 uncultured Nocardioides sp.
CGCGTCCGCCTGGAGCACATCCGTCGCACCGGTCGGGAGTCGTTGTCCGAGCTGCGCCGGCTGCTGGGCACGATGCGGACCGCCGACGACGAGCGGTTGGCCCCGCAGCCGGGGCTCGCCGACCTCGAGTCGTTGCTGGCGCCGGTCCGCGCGGCCGGGTTGCGGGTCGACCTCGCGGTGGAGGGAACCGCGGTGCGACTCGCCCCGGGCCTGGACCTGGCGGCGTACCGGATCGTGCAGGAGTGCCTGACCAACGTCCTCAAGCACGCCTCGGGTGCCTCCACCGTGGTCGTCCGGGTCGGGTACGGCGGTGCGCACCTGGACCTCGAGGTGCACGACGACGGAGCACCGGTCCCGCAGCCGGTGCCGGGGCCGCCGGAGGGCGAGGCCGTCGTGGCCGTCGGCGGGCACGGGTTGGCGGGCGTGCGGGAGCGCGTGGGCATGTACGGCGGCCAGCTGCGCGCCGCCCCCGAGGCCGGCGGCGGCTTCCGGGTCCGCGTCCGGCTACCGGTGGAGTCGCCCGCATGATCCGGGTCGTGGTCGTCGACGACCAGGAGCTGGTGCGCGACGCGTTCGCGTTGGTGCTGCAGGTGCACGACGACGTGGAGGTGGTGGCGTCGGCCGCAGACGGGGACGACGCGGTGACCGCTGTCGACCGGTTCGAACCGGACGTGGTGCTGATGGACATCCGGATGCCCGGGACGGACGGCCTCGAGGCGACCCGTCGCATCCTCGACGGGACGCGGGATCGGCCACCGAAGGTGCTGGTGCTCACCACCTTCGACCTCGACGAGTACGTCTTCGAGGCACTGCGGGCGGGGGCGAGCGGCTTCCTGCTCAAGGACACGCCCCGAGACGACATGGTCGCCGCGGTCCGCGCCGTGGTGCGTGGCGACACGCTGCTGGCCCCCACCGTGACCCGGCGGCTGGTGGAGACCTACCTGCAGCACCCCCCGCGACGCAGCGAGCACGCCGCCGAGCTGGCCGCCCTGTCCGCCCGGGAGCTGGAGGTGCTGCGGCTGGTGGCCCGTGGGCTGTCGAACGCCGAGATCGCTGCCGAGCTGTTCCTCAGTGACGCGACGGTCAAGACCCACGTCGCGCACGTCCTGCAGAAGCTGGGTCTGCGCGACCGGGTGCAGGCGGTGGTGCTGGCCCACAGGTGCGGACTGGCCCTCTCCGAGTGAGAGAGGGTGTGGCCCGCCGACGAAAAGAAGTGGCGCCGGAGTCGCCGGACGCAGGAGACTGTCCGACGGACGTTTTCTGAAACTTCGCGCCGATCCGAGGGAGCACGCATGACCGAGATGATCCGGGCCAGGGGCCTGGTGAAGCGCTTCGGTGACGTGCACGCGCTCGACGGCCTGGACCTCACCGTGCCCGAGGGGACGGTGCTCGGCCTGCTCGGCCCCAACGGCGCCGGCAAGACGACCGCGGTGCGGGTGCTGACCACCCTCCTGGTCCCCGACGCGGGCAGCGCCATGGTCGCCGGGGTCGACGTGCTCCGCGACCCCGACGGCGTACGCCGCCGCATCGGCCTGTCGGGTCAGTACGCCGCCGTGGACGAGCACCTGTCCGGGTTCGAGAACCTCGACATGATCGGCCGGCTCTACGGGCTGGGTCGCAAGCGGTCGAAGGAGCGGGCGCGCGAGCTGCTGGAGCGGTTCGCCCTGGCCGACGCCGCCGACCGCCCGTCCAAGACCTACTCCGGTGGCATGCGCCGCCGGCTGGACCTGGCCGGGTCGCTGGTGGCGCAGCCGCCGTTGCTGGTGCTCGACGAACCGACCACCGGCCTCGACCCGCGCAGCCGGCTGCAGATGTGGGAGGTGATCCGCGAGCTGGTGGGCCACGGGACCACGCTGCTGCTGACCACGCAGTACCTGGAGGAGGCCGACCGGCTCGCCGACGACATCGTGGTGATCGACCACGGTCGCTCGATCGCGCACGGCACCGCAGACGAGCTGAAGAAGGAGATCGGCGGGGAGCGCATCCACCTCACCCTCGCCGGTGAGGCCGGGCTGGCGGTCGCGCGCCGGGCGCTGGAGCGGGTCGCGATCGCGGAGGTGCAGGACGGCGACGTGCTCCACGAGCTGGTCGCGCCGGTCGACCGGGGCGCGCAGGACCTGATGGAGGTGCTGCGGGAGCTGGACGCGGGGCAGGTGGACGTGCGCGACATCGGGCTGCGCAGGCCCACGCTCGACGACGTCTTCCTCAGCCTCACCGGGCACGCCGCCGAGGACCCCGCGGAGGAGTCCGAGGTCGACCGGGGCGGGGATCCCGAGACGGTCGAGGAGGTGGTCCGGTGACCACCCTCGCGCGCACCGTCTCCGACTCCGGGGTCATCGCCAAGCGGAACCTGATCAAGATCCGGCGCGTCCCCGAGGTGCTCGTGGCGGTGCTGATCTCCCCGATCATGTTCGTGCTGCTCTTCGCCTACGTCTTCGGCGGCGCGATCGACCCCGGCGGGGGAGTGAGCTACCGGGAGTTCCTGATCGGCGGCATCTTCGCCCAGACGGTGGTGTTCGGCTCCACCTTCACCGGCGCCGGCGTGGCCGAGGACATGCAGAAGGGCATCATCGACCGGTTCCGGTCCCTGCCGATGTCGCGGGCCGCGGTGCTGGTCGGGCGGACCTTCTCCGACATCGTCTACAACGTGCTGTCGCTGGCGATCATGGCGCTCACCGGCCTGGTGGTCGGGTGGCGGGTGCGCGGCTCGGTGCTAGACGCCGTCGCGGCCTTCCTACTGCTCCTGCTGTTCTCCTACGCGTTCAGCTGGATCATGGCCTACGTCGGGCTGCTGGTGCCCAGCGTGGAGGTGATCAACAACGCCGCGTTCATCGTGATCATGCCGCTGACCTTCGTCTCCAACGCCTTCGTCCCGCTGGAGTCCTTCCCCTCGGGCCTGCAGGTGTTCGTGGAGTGGAACCCGGTCTCGGCGGTGACCCAGGCGATCCGCGAGCTCTTCGGCAACACCGGCCCGGCGATGCCGGTCCCCGACGTCTGGTCGATGCAGCACCCGGTGGCCTACACCCTCATCTGGGTGGTGCTGATCATCGCGGTCTTCATGCCGCTGTCGATCCGTCGGTACCGCCGCGCCGCCGGGTGAGGCGGGGGGGGGGGCAGGCATGATGGCCCCGTGCGCGTCCTCATCGCCCCGGACAAGTTCGCCGGCACGCTGACCGCCGTCGAGGCCGCCGAGGCCATCGCGGCCGGCTGGGCCCGGCGCGCCCCCGACGACGACCTGGACCTGGCCCCGATGGCCGACGGCGGGCCCGGGTTGGTCGAGGTGCTGCACGCCTCGCTGGGAGGCGAGCTGCTGGTCACCACGGTCCGTGGCCCCTTCGGGGACCCCGTGCCGGGCACGGTGCTGCTGAGCGGCGGGACGGCGTACGTCGAGTCCGCCCAGGCCTGCGGGCTCCACCTGACCGGGGGCGAGCACGGCGAGCAGGCCACGACGTACGGCGTGGGCGAGCTGCTGCTGGCCGCCCGGGACGCCGGCGCCCGCCGCGTGGTGGTCGGCCTCGGGGGCTCCGGGACCAACGACGGCGGCGCGGGGCTGCTCGCCGCCCTGGGTGCCACGAGCGAGCCCGCGGGCGCGCTCTCCGGGGGCGCGGCCGGGCTGCCACCGACGACGATCGACGTCGGCCCCGCCCGGGACGCGGTCGCCGGCCTCGAGCTGGTCGCCGCCAGCGACGTCGACAGCCCGCTGACCGGGCTGTTCGGTGCCACGAAGACCTTCGGGCCGCAGAAGGGGATCGGCGAGGAGCGGCTCCCCGCCGTGGACGGCGTCCTGGAGGAGTACGCCGTGCTGCTGGACCGGCGCACCGCCCTGGCCGCCGGCGCGGGGGCAGCCGGCGGACTCGGGTACGCACTGCTGTGCCTCGGGGCCGAGCGGGTGCCGGGGATCGACCTGGTCGCCGCGGCCGTGGACCTGCCCGGGCGGGCCGCCTCAGCGGACCTGGTGCTGACCGGGGAGGGCGCCTTCGACTTCTCCAGCCGCTCCGGCAAGGTCCCGTACGGCGTCGCCGCGATCGCCGCGGAGGCGCTGCGGCCCTGCGTCGCGCTGGCCGGACGGGTGCTGGTGGGGGCGCGGGAGATGCGGGCGCTGGGCGTCGAGGCCGGGTACGCCGTGGTCGACGCGGTGGGGGAGGAGCGGGCCTTCGCCGATCCGCCCGGTGCCCTGGCCGACCTCGCCGAGCGGGTGGCGCGCACCTGGTCGTGGTGAGCGCCCCGGTCACCTTGCGCCGGGTGGCAGCATGGCAGGGAGCATCCGTCCCTCATGTGCGAGGATGGGGGAGCAGGAACACCGATCTCGCCGATCAGTTTGGAGCAACCGATGACCGAGCAGGCCCAGGCCACCGAAGAGCGCCGCAGCGACCAGATCAACCTCAGCTCCGTCGCCGCCGCCAAGGTCAAGAGCCTCCTCGAACAGGAGGGTCGCGACGACCTCGCCCTGCGGATCTCGGTGCAGCCCGGTGGGTGCTCCGGGCTCCGCTACCAGCTCTTCTTCGACGAGCGGACCCTCGACGGCGACGTCACGACCGACTTCGACGGCGTGACCGTGGTCGTCGACCGGATGAGCGTCCCCTACCTCAACGGTGCGGTGATCGACTTCGTCGACACCATCGAGAAGCAGGGCTTCACCATCGACAACCCCAACGCGACCGGCTCCTGCGCCTGCGGCGACTCCTTCCACTGAGTCGACCGGCAGGCCGCACGGCCAGCCCTCAGCACGACCGGACCCCGCCACCCTCCCGGGCTGGCGGGGTCCGTCGTGCGTGGGGTGGTGCTCAGTCCAGGTGCAGGTGCAGCGCGGCCGCGAGGCGTACGGCGGCCTCGTCGACCTCGATCCCGGACTTGGTGACCTCGCTGGGGTAGTCCTCGTAGCGGATGCTGGGGGCCGGGCGGACCGCGGCGCGAGCCGCCCGCTCCAGGCCGGGCACGTTGGCGCCGGCGGCGCAGCAGTCGTCGTACATCTCGTGCGGGCTGGCGAGGTCGGCGTGGCTGTACCGGGCCGTGGGGTTGCTCATGTCCTCGACGCTACGGGCTACCGCCGGGTACCCGAAGTCGTACCGACCGGTAGTCCACGGGCCGGGGGATGGGGAGCCGCGGAGCGACCCGGCCTTAGGGTGGACCCCATGTCGCTGCTCATCACCGGGTCCATCGCGACCGACCACCTGATGTCCTTCCCCGGGAAGTTCTCCGACTCCCTGGTCGTGGACCAGCTGGACAAGCTCTCCGTCTCCTTCCTCGTCGAGGACCTGGAGGTCCGCCGGGGCGGGGTGGCCGCCAACATCTGCTTCGGTCTGGGGAACCTCGGGCTGCACCCGGTCCTGGTCGGTGCCGTGGGCGAGGACTTCGCCGACTACCGCTCCTGGCTGGAGCGCCACGGTGTCGACTGTGCGTCGGTGCACGTGTCCGAGAACCGCCACACCGCCCGCTTCGTCTGCACCAGCGATGCGGCGATGGCCCAGTTCGCCTCGTTCTACGCCGGTGCCATGAGTGAGGCCCGCGAGATCGAGCTGAAGCCGATCGTGGACCGGGTCGGCGAGCCCGACTACGTGCTGATCGGGCCCAACGACCCCGATGGGATGCTGCGGCACACCGACGAGTGCCGCCAGCGCGGGTACCGCTTCGTCGCCGACCCGTCCCAGCAGCTGGCCTTCGGGGACGGGGACCTGATCCGGCCGCTGATCGACGGTGCCGACATCCTGTTCTCCAACGAGTACGAAGCCAGCCTGATCATGCAGAAGACCGGGTGGTCGCGCGACGAGGTGCTCTCGCGCGTCGGCACCTGGGTGGTCACCCTCGGTGCGGATGGGGTGCGGATCGAGCGCCGTGGCGAGGAGACCATCGAGGTCCCCGCCGTGCCCGAGAAGGCCAAGGTCGAGCCGACCGGCGTGGGCGATGCCTTCCGGGCCGGGTTCCTGGCCGGGCGGGCCTGGGGGCTCGACCTGGAGCGGTCGGCCCAGTTGGGGCACCTGCTGGCGGTCCACGTGGTGGAGGAGGTCGGCACCCAGGAGTACACCCTGACGCGGTCCGGCTTCCTCGAGCGCCTGGAGTCCGCCTACGGCCCGGAGGCCGCCTCGGACGTCGAGAAGCACCTGCGCACCTTCCACGACTGAGACCGACGCCACCGACGGGCGGTGCATGACCCGCCCGAGACCCGGGTACGTGGCCACTCCCGTGCGTCAACGAGAGGAGAAGGCCATGGGTGAGCTCGACGACAGGACCGAGAAGGCCAAGGGCAAGGTCAAGGAGTCGGTCGGCCAGGCCACCGACGACCAGGACATGCAGGCCGAGGGCAAGGGCGAGCAGACCTCGGCCGACGCCAAGCAGGCCGGCAAGAAGGCCAAGGACGCCGCGAAGAACTTCAAGGACGGCCTGACCTCCTGACGGGCCGGGTGGTGCGGGTGCGGCCCCGAGGCCGTACTAGACTCGGCGGCTGCCCCGCACCCAGTCGGGGCCCTTCGCACCCGACCCGGAAGAGGCAACCTGCGCATGGCGACCACCAACGACCTGAAGAACGGCATGGTCCTCAACCTCGACGGCCAGCTCTGGCAGGTCCTGTGGTTCCAGCACCACAAGCCCGGCAAGGGGGGTGCGGTCATGCGGACCAAGCTGAAGAACATCGAGTCCGGCAAGACCGTGGACCGCACCTTCAACGCCGACGTCAAGGTGGACGTGGCCAACGTCGACCGCAGCACGATGCAGTACCTCTACCACGACGGCTCCTCCTACGTCTTCATGGACACCTCGACCTACGACCAGATCGAGATCCCGCCGGAGATCGTCGGTGACGCGAAGAACTTCCTGATCGAGGAGCAGGAGGTGCTCGTGGCCACCAACGAGGGCCGCGTCCTCTACCTCGAGCTGCCCCCGTCCGTCGAGCTCGAGATCGCCCAGACCGACCCGGGCGTGCAGGGAGACCGCTCCACGGGCGGGACCAAGCCGGCCACGCTGCCGACGGGCCACGTCATCCAGGTGCCGCTGTTCATCACCACCGGCGAGAAGGTCAAGGTCGACACCCGCGACTCCTCCTACCTCGGTCGCGTCAAGTCCTGATGGGGTCTCGTTCCAAGGCCCGCAAGCGGGCGCTGGACCTGCTCTACGCCGGCGAGCTGCGCGGTGAGGATCCCGTGGCGGTCCTCGAGCGCGCCATCGCCGAGGGGGCCGGCCCCTCCAACGCGTACACCGCCGACCTGGTCCGGGGCGTGAGCGCCCACCGGGAGGAGATCGACGAGGCGATCCGCGCCCGTGCCCGGGGGTGGACCCTCGAGCGGATGCCGGCGGTGGACCGCAACGCCCTGCGGATCGGTGTGTTCGAGATCCTCCACGTCGACGACGTGCCCGGCCAGGTGGCCGTGGCCGAGGCCGTGGAGCTGGTGCGCGACCTGTCCACGGACGAGTCACCCTCGTTCGTCAACGGGGTGCTCGACGCCGTCCGGCGCGAGCACGGCTGAGCCCGGCCGGGTGCGCCTCACAGCGTGACCGGGGCGGCCGGCGTGAAGTCCGCGACCATCGAGGTGACGAGGGCCCCGAGGTGCCGACCGGGCGGCAGCCACTCCGGCAGGGGGCCGGCGGAGTCGACGTCGACCCGGACCCGCCCCAACCGGGAGCGGGTGCGGGCGGTCATGGTGGCCTGGTGCAGTCCACCGTCGGGGAAGCGCTGGACCAGCCGCTGGCGCAGGTAGCCCGGCAGGGCGGGTCCGGCGACGCGGGGGACCGCGCGGACACGCCACCCCGACGGGGTGCTGCTGGTGGCCTCGAACGACTCGGACAGCTCGCCGCGGAACTCGGCCAGGGTCTTGGGCATGGCCCAGTTGCCGCGCCCGCCGACCAGGCTGGCCGTGGAGTCGACGGCCATGAACGCGACGGTGCCCAGCATCCGTCGACCGTGGCGGTGCCCGATCACCCCGAAGACCTCGTCGTAGCGGCCGACCGGCGTCTCGTCGTAGCGCACCACGCCGCCCACCACCAGCGAGGCCCGAGTGGGACGACCCAGCACCTCCGACAGCGCGGCACTCGCCGCATCGCCCGCGCGGTTCCACCAGACCAGACCGCTGCTGCGCACGTGCCACGGCGCGGGTGCCCGGTTCTCGGGCAGCGCCTGGGCCAGGTCGTCGGGCAGCAGGGTCTCGGGGACGCCGGGGACGGCGGCGAGGAGGGTGGTCATGGTCGCCCATGCTCCCGCGTCGAGGCGTCGTCGGCCAAGGGCCGTGTCCACCGGGTGAACCCCCTCCCGGCCCCGTGGCCGGGCACGTGACCGACCCCGCGCAGGTTTGT